>JAYZVO010000139.1:0-62229 GCA_036155555.1 Myxococcota bacterium | reverse complement strand
CGCGGTTTGCTCGAGCAAACCGCGCCTTTCTCTTTTCGGCTTCGCCCTCGCGCGAAAACCTCAAGCGGACCCCAGGACCATAGGCCTGGGATGGTTGGTTGCCGGTGCGCTGCATGATGGCGCTGGCCGATCCTGGCGCGGGCAAGCTGCGGGACCAGTCGTGGATAAAGAAGATGTAGCTGCTCAACCCGAGGACCGCCGCGCCCGTGAGCACGAGCGGGACGCCCGTGTCCGCGTAGCCATAGCTGAGTTCATTGACGCCGACGACGAGCAGCGGCGTGCCGATGACGACGCCAGTCCAGGCGACACCGCGCATGAACGCGGGAGGTCGAATATCGACGACCGTGATGGCGCGTGTGTAGGAGTCATCAGGAGGGGGCTGAAGCTCAGGTTCGGGCTCGACGTTCGCGAAGGGATCGAGCTCGGGGATAGGCTCGGGTTCTGGCTCTGGCATGGGTTCAGGCAGCGGCTCGGGCTCGGGCAAAGGTTCGAGCACGACGGCGCGCTCTTCGACGCCTCCATCTTCCAGACGAACCTCGATCTCGAGGGCTTCGAAGCCTTCGTACTCGAAGCGTATGGTGTGCTCTCCCTGCTCGAGCTCGAGCGTGGTGGGGGTCCTCTCCTGCCTGGCGACGCCATCGACGGTGAGGTTCGCGCCAGGGGGCGTGGAGCTCAACTTGAGGACAGGTGCGGCGCGCTCGGGCTCTTTCTCGAGCTCCACGATGTGCGCCTCGATGCGATCGGCGTAAGGATTATCAGGGACCATCGCGAGGTATTCGCGATAAGAAGCCACCGCGAGCTTCGTGCGACCGAGCTTCTCCTGAATCTGCGCGATGCGATAGAGCAGGTCCGGGAACTTCGTCTTCTCGTAGGCGCCCTGATACAGCGGGAGCGCCTCTTCGTAGCGACCTGCGCTCCAGTGTCCGTTGGCCTCGGTGATGGAAGCATGGACGGCGCGTTGCTCTTCAGGGGTGAGCGCCCACGCGGTGGCGTGAGGGAGCGCGAGCGTGACCAGACCGGCGATGGTTAATGCGAGGAGCGCACGAGAAGCCCCCGGCAAGATGTGTGCAATATGAATCATGAGCCATCGCTCGCGCATCGTAGTCTGGCGTGGCGCACATATGCGCCGCGACAACAAACATCCAGAGGCAAATCAGACCAACCTGGATAACGTAACGAATCTGGCCGAAGAAATCGACGCCCGAGCACAAATTGGAGAAGGAGAATCCGCGCGAAAGACTTCCAACCAGCGAGTCGTTTCACCGTGGCGGAAAACAAAACTTCACAATTGGAGCAATAGAAACTCACCAACCCGAGTGTTCAAGCGCCTGAAATGGCAATGTAACACGTGTCAAAATCGGGCAGTGAGGGTGTAAAATTCCACCTATTCTCCAATTTGTGCAAGAAGTATGGGTTGCCAAAAGGCTACAACCCACTATATTCGGCCGCGAGTTTGTCGTGTTGCAGCACGCCTCGAGATCTTATCGAGGTGAGCGCCTGGTTCGAATACATGGTCGACACCAACACGTTGGAGGAAGCTGCACACTGGCGCGACCCAACGTATCGACCCCCAACCCGGTAAGGAGTTCAATGGCTCGCTTGATGTCTAGCACCGAGCTTTACCAGCGCATGGAGACCACCGACGATTTTGTCCTCGTCGATATCCTCCCCAACAATCAATTTAACAAGGAGCACATCCCCGGCGCGATCAATATCCCGCTCGAGGTTCTCTCTGAGATCGCTCCCACCAAGCTGAACAAGAATCAGCGCATCATCGTCTACGGCCAGAGCCACGACAACGAGAGCTCTTCGCGCGCCGCAGAGATCCTCGAGGCGCTCGGCTACCGCAAGGTCTCCGACTTTGACGGCGGTATCTACGCATGGAAGCGCGCAGGTTACCGCACGTCGAACGACGCCTGAGAAGAGCGCGCGTTGCCCAGTGGCCGGTAAGTAAACCCCTGCCATGGCGCGCATTAACCGTGAAGCGGGCGTTGTATGATTTAAATTATCCAACGCCCTCTTCTCGTTTCTTGCGCGCAGCGAGCCTTTTATGAAAAGGCTCGCTGCCGCAAAAAATCAATCCTCGACGCTCGCCTCGACCTTGTAGATGAGCAGATCGCCAGCGGATTGCTCGAGCGCAGCGGCGTACTCGCTGCCAGGCGCTTCTTCGCCCGTCCAGCTCGTGACGAAGTTGCTCAAGCCCTCTTCTTCGCGAGAGACAGCGACACACATCGAGTCGTTCTCACGGTCAAAGCGCACCAGGACGTAGACCGACTCGTCGGTAACTTCGGGGCCCTGGAGGTAGCTGCCGCCATCGATTGGCTCGAGCTCCTCGAGGTCCACGATCTCCTCGCGGCCATCATCGAGGTAGCGGACCACGACGGCGTCGTCGTCGGCCTTGGCCACGATGACGACCTCTGCGGCGGGCACTTTCTCTGCGTTGACGCGACCGCGCTTGGTCTCGTCGAGCGCCAGCAAATAAATGCGGTGCGGCGCGATGCCGCGTGCGTCGAGCAACGTCTGGAGACGATCGCGCTCCTCGATCAGGTCGAGGTAGTGCTCGGCATCACGCAGGTTGGTCGTCCGAAAGATGACCTCGTTCTTGTTGTTCGTATCGACGATCTTACAGTGGCGCTTGCCGCGCTTGATAGCCAAACCGCCGTAGGATTTCTCCTGTTCTTCAGTCACGATATTCCTAGCCTTGTTCTCTGGGTCAGGTAAGAAATGCAGGGCGTCGAAGCCCTGTGATTCGACATCCTCCAGGGATGATTAGCACAATCAGGCGTGCTGTAAAGTTGGAGGACGAGAAACTGATCACTGCTTTGCCCGAAATCTGCCATCTTCCCCGAGCACAAAGACCAGCTCACCAGCCTCCCTCCCCTGGGATGTGAACTCCAGGTCGCGATCCTCTGCGTCGCACGCATCGCTCGCTCCATCAGGCACATCAAGCACTTCCTCGACATACGCGATCGTGACCTGAGGGGCGCCATCGACCAGCGCGACCCCCTTCAACTCGGCCTCGCCAGCCATGACGCTCCCCTCTGGGCACGCGGCGGCGTTGTTTGTCGACGTGTAAAGCTCCACGTACTCGAACTCACCGGCGGAGAAGTGCGCCTGCCAGAACGCCGCGGTCACTTCTCCCATTTGAACCGAGAAGGTCTCGCACACGCCGGTCTTCGTCCCATCGAGGCGCTCGACCCACTTGCACATCGAGGGGCTCCAGAGCGGGAAGTACTCCACCAGTTCCCAGGTTCCCTCCGCGCTCTCGCGCAAAAACGCCGCCTCGCCAAAATCACTCGGTTCTCTCCCACACCCATCGATCGTCACCAGCGCCTCGGTCATCCCCGGAGCGGAGAAGGACCCGACGAGGACCTCACCGATTTCGACGAGTTCGTCCGTCGGCTCGTCCGAGAGCGACTCCTCGAAGCAGACCTTGCAGGCGTTATCCTCGAGTGATTCTTGCGGGCAAAACATCGCCATCAACTCTGCGTCGGTGGGCGGAGTGATGGATTCGCGATCCTTGCCAGCGTTCTCCTTTGCAGGGGTCACGTCAGGCGTGGGTTCGGGATCAGGTGTTGGCTGCGCCGAGGTCTTGCAACCGAGCAAGAAGAAAGGCAACGCCACGAGGAACCATGTTTTCATCTTCGAGACTCCGCGAGCATCGGGAAAGGAATGCGTGTTTTGTGTGTTGTCCCAGGAGCGATGACCTTGTCACGGGCTCTTCGATTGGCGACACTGCGGTGCACCGGAAAGAGCACGAGGATCATCCTGGATGATGAACCCATGCCATAGTTCGTTCCATTCGAGAAGAGCGAGACCATGACCCAGGCTGTAACGCCCACCCCACGCCATGCTTCCCTCCACCGCCTCCTTGGCACCATCAAGCGGCCGCTGAGCGGCCTCGCGCTGTGCGCCCTGCTCCTTGTCAGCGCCACGAGCTGCAAGGATCACTACGAGAACGGCATGGACGCCATTGTCGAGCAGCGTTGGGATGATGCGCGCAATGAGGCGAGGCTCGGGAAGGCGCAGGACCCGGCAGATGCGCGCTATGATTTGCTCATGGCGCGGGCGCTGGTCAACGAGGCGATGAGCATCGAGCAGGCGCAATCTGCGGATGGGCAACACAAGGTCGAGTCCCGCAAGGCCACCGCGCTCTACAACAAGGCGCTCCCCTACGCCAAGCGCGCCTACGACTCCGGCGAGCTCGACGCGACCGCCGGTCGCGTCCTTGGCAAGATCTACTGGGAGCAGACAAAGCCGGAGCTGACATGTCAGGCGTGGAAACGAGCACGCGCCGCGGACCCGAAGTCGATCGCGGACACCGATTACCTGACCGCTTGCAGGAACGCCCTCAAGCACACGGAAGATTACGATGAGTTCGCGCGCGCGCTCGAGATCCGCAGCGAGCTCAAGGCGTTCATGGAGCAAAAGCCCGAGTTCATCAAATCCCAGGGCCCCGAGGTCGAGCGCGAGCTGCAAAAGCTCACCAGCGAAGAAGCGTTCCGCACCAACAAGGAGAAATACGCCCAGGAGCTCACCGACCAGCGCGCCTACGAGGACGCGATCGTGGTTTATAGCGAACTCTCCAAGCAGTACCCCGAGGAGAGCAAGTACCACTATCAACGCGGGAAGCTCTTGCTCGAGCTCGGCAAGGCGCAAGAGGCGAGCGACGCGTTCGACGCTTACACCCAGACGCCGGACAAGCGCGAGCGCATCGAGCGCCTCAAGGACGTCGCGCGCAAGGCGGAAGAGCGCAGCGTGCGCTCGATCGCGATGCGCGCCAACATCGCCCTGCTCGACGAGTTGCCCGACACCCCCTCGCGCGAGCGCGCGCTCATTTACTTCAAGCTGGCCAACATCAACTTCCAGATCGACGAGCTCGACGAGGCGCGTAAGTACGCGAAGCAGCACCTCGAGGAGCTGAAAGCGCTCGATGGCGCGCCGCTCAAGGCGGACCAGTACCTGAACATCTTCAGGCAGGCGATGCAGCATGGCCACGCCAAGGTCGGGATGGAGTTTTTGGAGCAAGCGCTGGTCGAGGCGCCGCCGAACATCAACGTCATGGAGCAGCTCGCCAACGAATACGCCAGGCAAGCGCGCAAGGGAGACACCGAGCGCGTCCTGAAGACGTTCGTCGAGCGCAGCGGTGACACCCGCAAGAGCCTCGAGCAAGCGGCGCGATGGTCCACGCGCAGGCGCAACTGGGATCTGGCGCAGTTCTTCTACGAGAAGATCACCGAACGCGACGACGCCATCGCCGAGGACTGGTACGAGCTCGCGCGCATTTACTCATCACAAGCTCGCCTCGACGAGCTGCGAACAGCCATCGAAGCCTACCTCAAGATGCGCGGTCATGATCGACGCTCCATCAGCGAGGCCGCGCGCCTCTACGAGGAGCAGCGCCTCTATGAAGAGGCCGAGAAGCTGCTCAAGGTCGCCCAGAAGAAGTACCCCGAGGATCAGGTCATCGCGCAACGTCTGGTGCACCTCTATGATCAGGGGGATTGGGGCAAGCCCGACGCCGCGCACGAGGTCTGGAACCGCTGGCTGGACGCGCGCGGCAGAAAAGGGGACGACCTCGTGGTCGCGGGAAGCCACTACCGCAACCAGGGCCGAGGAGAAGAAGCGCTCCCCTACTACAAGGAGGCCGCGGACAAGGGCCAGCGCGATGCGCGCATCCAGATCGCCCAGATCTACAAAATGCAAAACCGGGACGCCGAGCTCAAGGCGGAGCTCGACAAGTACCTCGAGTCCTCTCCAAACCGGCGCGCGGCGCTGGTCCAGGTGCTCCAGATCTACAGCAGCACCACGCTGACCGATGCCACCATCGAGGTCCTCAAGGAGCTTATCTCGATCGATCCTCGTCAGCGCCAGTACTACGAGAAGTTGAGCGAGCTCTACTTGCAGCAAGGACGCGAGCGAGAAGCCTTTTCCCTGTGGAGCACCTACCTCGAAGGCTCGCGCGATCCATACCGCGACCTCAAACAAATGGCGCCCTTCTTCCAACAACGCGGCAACCAGGAGTGGGTCCTCAGCCTCTATCAACAGCTGTTGGACAAGGGACAGGTCGACGCTCAAATCTACGAGATCGTGGGTGAGATCTTTTACGACCTGTACCGACAGCTCCACGCACGCGCTCCAGGCTCCGAGGAAGAAGAAGCAGCTCTCGCCAAGGCGACCGTTTACTACAAGCGCTACTTCCAGGAGTCCAAACCCTCTGGCAGCGCGCTCAGCCGCTTCGCCGCCGACATGAAGCAAAAGGGCCTCTTCGAACTCTCCGAGCTCGCCTACAGCCGCATGCTTGAGTCCGGCGAGCGAACCAAGAACGTCACGCACTACAACCACGGAGAGGTGCTCATCAGGCTCGGCCGCATGGAAGAGGCCGAGGAGGCGATGGAGCGTTACTACAAGGCGGCCAACCGCACCGACGGCGCCGCGCAACAGATCGCCGTCGCGCTCACCATCGCGCGCAGGTACAAGGCCGCCGAGGTCTACCTGCTCAAGCTGCTCGAATCCAGCAGCCACCAGAAGCGCGAGACCGCCTTCCTCAAGCTCGCCGAGATCTACCGCGAGAGCGACCGCATCGACGAGATGAAGGCGCTCGTGACGCGATACCTCAACCGATCGAGCAATGTGAACGCCGCCCGAGAGAGGATCATCGGCGTCGCCATGGCTGCGGGCATGTGGGATCTCGCCATCGAGCAGCTCGAACAGACCGCGCGCTCGAAGAACCGCAGCCTGCGCTACAATATCGGAGAGTTTCAGTGGAAGGCAGGTAGGCCAGAGGAGGCACAGAAGACCTTCTCGGAGTTCGCCACCAACTCGGATAGACCTGTCGAGGAGTGGCACAAGGTCGGCGTCTTCTACGAGACGCATGGCAAGCCTGCGCTCGCGGCGATGGCTTACGAGAACGCCATCAAGGCGGACCCGAACAAAGTCAACCCGCTCCTGGCGCGAGGTCGCCTCGCGCTCGTGAACGGGAACGTCAAGCAAGCGCTCGCGGACTTCGAGCAAGCGATCGAGATCGCGCCTGCCAGCGACCTCCCGCGCATCTACGAGTTGCTCGTGGATGAGTTCAGGAAGGTCGGCCGCTACGACGAGGTGCGGCGCTTCGCGCGCGAGGGGCTAAAGCTCCCCGGCGCAGATCGCACCTTCTTCCTCGCCCCACTGGCCGACGAGGCGTTTGGCAAGGGAGAGAAACTCGCCGCAGACCGCATGCTCACAGAGCTCAAGGCCGCGGGGATGTTGACTGGCGAGTTGGTCAACGTCCTCGTTCAATACGGTTTCTACGAAGAGGCGGCGCAAACCATCGAGGAGGAGATCGCGGTCGGAGATTACATCTCGGCGGGCACGATCCTGATGGAACAAGCCGAGATCTTCACCACGCTCGGAGGCGTCGATCGCCTGATGCGCGCAGCACAGCCGCTATTGGACAAGTCGCGCGGCGACGCGCGCCTCGAGAGCTCGCTGGGAGAGTTCCTGATCCGCGAAGGTCACTTCGAGCGAGGCGCCATCTTCCTGCGCGCGGCGTTGGATAAGAATCAACTCCAATGGCGCATGTTGCTCGCACACACCAACCTCAAGCTCGGCTACGAGCGCGAGGCATACAAGCTCTTCCTCGACGAGCTCGCGCAGAGCTCCGCACGCCTTCAGCCCGAGATACTCGACGAGATCTTGATGAGCTACACGCTCACCAAAAACACCGACAAGATCCGTCCTTTGCTCGAGCATCTCGTCCAGGACGAGCGCTTTATCAAGGTAGCCACTCCTCGCCTCATCTCGCGCATGTTGGAGGATGGGAACATCCTGGCGGCAACAGCGATGGTGCGCGATTTCGGACGCGCTGGGCGCAAGGGCGAGGATGGCCCGACGCCGACGCTGCTCATCGGGAGCGATGTGGATGACGCCCAGTATCGCGAGGTCTTCCTCGTCGGGGCGAGCACGCTGGCGTCCTATGGATATATCGCCGAAGCGCACGCGCTGTTGCTTGGCGCGAGCGACGAGATCAAAGAGAGCCCCAGCTTTAAAACGCTCGAGTTCAAGCTGGGGCTGATGGCCGAGAGCGCGGACACCGAACAGTTGCTGATGCGCTACGTGGACAACGCCGAGGATGCGTCACGCGAAGCGCGCGTTCGCAACCTCGAGCTCGCCTACGTTTTGATGTTGCGCGACAAGCACGCGGAAGCGCGCAAGATCGCGGAGCGAGAGCTCGACTCGGGCGAGCCCGAGATCGCGGATGCCGCGCTCAACGTGCTCATGCGCTCGGCTTACATCACCAAGGAGTTCGACAAGCAGTCCGAGTGGGCCAACCGCTTCCTCTCCTCGCAACCAGATCGACAGCGCACGCGCGAGCAGCTCGCCAGGCTCTATGGCGCGCTCGGGCAAGACGAGCGCGCCATGACGCTCGCGATTGATAACCTGGAGAAGATGCCTGTGGTCTCCAACATCAAGCTGGCGCAAAAGATCGCGCGTCGCAAAGGGGACCCCGCAGCCTTCGAACGCTACACGAAGATGCTCTGGCGCGTGCACGACAACCCGGTGCAGGAAGCGAGAATCGCCATGGGGTATTACTCCACATTGCTCTCGCCAGAGTTTTTGGCGCCCGCGACGCGACCTGTCAGAGCAACCTACCCGGAAAACAAGGACCTGCTCTTCCTCGAGTCGCTCCAACTGATGCGCGTCGGCAAGGTCGTCGAAGGGCGCGAGCTGCTCGTCACGTTCCTCGAAGAGCGCGAATGGGAAGAGACCGTGGTCGAGATCGTGCTCCTCGAGCTCGTGAGCCACAGCCTGTGGGTCGAGGCCGCGCGCGCTATCGGGAAGAAGATCCCCGAGGAGCGCATCAACAACCGCTCGCGCCTCTACCTCGGCCTGGCCGAAGCGGGCCTTGGCTTTGAAGATGAAGCAAGGGTCCACCTCGATCTCTATGTCCAGTCACACCACCAGCCAGGCTGGGCCTCGCTCCGGGTCGCCAAGCTCATGTATGGCAACGACGCCAACGCGCTCTTCACGCACTACGCAGAACAGGCGGTGCGCAAGACGCCCGTGCGCCCCGAGCCGTACTACTGGAGAGGGCTCGCGCGGTTGCGCGCGGGAGACGTGGACGGCGCGCGCAAGGACTTCGATCGCAGCCTCGACAGCGGCATCAACCGTCCCTTCGCGCTCCAACGCATCATCATCGAGGCAGCCAAGGGAGGACACCTCGACCTCGCCGAGGAGAAATCACTCACGCTTTTGCATGACCCCTTCGTGAGCACATACGCCGAGAGGCCTTCCTCGAACATGGCCTTCAGAGCAATGCTCGACTACTGGCTCCTTGCAGGCAAACCAAAGGAAGGGCTCGCCATCATCGAGGAGCACTATCCTCAGGCGCTCACGCTCGATATCGAATCCGCGAGCATCCCGACGAGCCTGACGAGCATGTACGAGGGGGCCGAGCTCCACGAGCAAGGTTGGCGCATCTACGAACACCTGATCCGCAAGGAGTTCTTACGCGACACGTTTGGCGATGGGATCGCGACCTACAACAACAACCTCGCCTACTCCTACTCGACGACCAACAAGAACGTCTCTGAGGGGGAGCTGCTCGTCAGGCGAGCGATCGCGGCGTCATGGGCCGACGAGCAAAACAAGCATTCCCCGGGCTCCACGCTCGCGCAACCGGGCAAGCGACAGAACAGCTACATCGATACGCTCGGGTGGATTTACTATCGCCAGGGGAAATTCGATCAGGCCGCGCGCGAGATCCAACGCGCGCTCTACGACAAGGACGAAGCCCGACCCAACATCATCACGGACCCGAAAGAGCTCCTGGAGCACCTCGCTGACATTCGCGAGGCGCAAGGATACCAGGAGGAGGCCACCTGGATCAGGCTCCACGTCGAGACGTTGCAGTGATGACGGACGCGAAAGGCGTCAGTCGAACTTGACCTTGATGCTCTGGAGGTCTTTTTCGGCGACGTCGATCTTGCGCGCGAACTTCTTGCCATCGACCTCGAAGATGAGGGTGTACTCGCCAGGCTTGAGCGTCGTCTGAAGTTGCGTATCGCCGATGTAGGTGCCCTCGTAATAAACGCGCGCCTTCTTGGGCGTGTTGATAAAGACGAGGTAGCCCCCTTCGTGCATGAAGGCTTTGGGGTTTGCCTTCTCGGTGGGCTTGTTGTCCTTGACCTTGGGGTCTTTCTTCTCGGTCTTGACGACCTTGGCCTTTGGGTCCTTCTTGTCCTTGTCATCTCCGCCCGATACAGCCAGCGCGAACAACGCGATGCCAGCCACGAGGATGGCGACGATCACGAACCCGAAGGCTGCGATCAGGCCCACGTTGGTGCCCCCACCCTGCTTCTCGCCGATGGTGACGGTGGCGTGCCCGCCGGTGGACGACTCCAGCCCCTCTGTGGCTGCCTTGATCTGCGTATTGGCGCCGGTCTGGGGATGTTCGTGAGGACGCGCCGCGGGGTTTGTCTGAGGCCCCGTGCTCACGAAACGACCAGAATCACTGGTGTGCTTGGCGGCGTGGTCGACGGCGTCCTCTTTCTCGGTGATGCGCGCGCGAGGACCGGACTGATGCATCTCGGGGAGCGCGAAGCTCCCGGTGAGTTCGAGCCCTTGCAAGTCGCGCACGAAGGCCGCGAGGTCGCGCTGCCCGACGTACTTGTTCGAGGCGCGCAGGAAGTCCTCGAGATCCTCCATCATCGCCTGCGCGCTCTGGTAGCGGTGCTCGATATCCTTGCCGAGCGCGAGCTCGAGGATGTTCACCAGACTTTGCGGGATATCCTCGCGCACAGCGCGAGGATCAGGCGTGGGGTTGTTCAAAATCGCGTTGACCGCGAAGAGGTCATCCCCGAAGGGCTTTGCCCCGGTGAGCACTTCATAGAGCACCACACCCGAGGCGAAGACATCGACGCGGCGATCGAGCGGCTTGTTGTTGATCTGCTCGGGCGCCATGTAGGCGAACTTCCCCTTGACCGCGCCCGTCTGTGTCTTTGCCTGATTGGCGGCGGCCTTCGCGACGCCAAAGTCGACGAGCTTGATCACGCCATCGTTGCTCACGAGCACGTTGTGGGGCGTGACATCACGGTGGACCAGGCCGACGAAGTTCCCCTCGCGATCGACGTAGTTGTGCGCGTACTCGAGCGCGAGCAACATCTGCGAGACGGCGTAGACGGCGAGCTCGATGGGCACGTGCGTGCCGCGCGCGTGGCAGAGCTCGACGACCACCGAGAGGTCGATCCCCTCGATGTACTCCATGGCGAGGAAGTAAGACCCCTCGATCTCACCGAGCTCGTAAATCTGACCGATGTTCGGGTGAGTGAGCTGCGCGACGAGGCGCGCCTCGTCGAGGAACATCTGCGTGAACTGACCATCACGCGCGAGGTGCTGGAGAATCCGCTTGATGACGAGCTGCTTGTTAAAGCCGCCCGGCCCTTCCTGCTCGGCCAGCCAGATCTCGGCCATACCACCTGTCGCGAGGTGGCGGACCAAGGTGTACTTCCCGAGCTTTTGCTGTGTCTGTTCCTGTTCCATCGAGGTCTCTATTCACGAGGGAAACATCGCGGTCGGTTCCAACATCCCTGCTCTCACCTGATATATGGATACCACGTGAGCGTGCGGTGCGCACCTTATCCGCTCTCGAAGCTCAAAACCACTATTCAATGGTCACTTCATCCCAGAATCCTCGCGCAGATCGATCAAAAACTTGCGCCGACCGCATACCTTCTGACAATGGAGAGGTCGTCTGGTTCCAAAAAACAGGCGGCGCGGTTGCAAACGCTGTCTCCACCCAGGGCATTTCGACGTGCACGAGCACCTCGCGACATCGAAGGCACACAGAGCTGGTGCGATCCTATTTATGGTCGCGCCGATGCTCTTGTTTTGTGCCTGCGGCGCGAGCATCCAGCGCGCGAACCCCGAGACCATCCACGCATCTCCAATGCTCCAGCGCGATGTCTACGACGAGCACGTGCAGCAACGCGCGCTCGTGGCGAGCATGTCCAGGGATCAAAAGAAAACCAGCGCCAGACCATCGCGCGCGAAGGCAAGGAAGAGCACCGCGCGCGCCTCGACCTCCCCCTCCCATTCTGCCGCGACGCGACGCGCATCACCTGCGCCAAAGCCGACCCGGCGAAACACTCCAGCGCTCTCGACGGTGACCTCGAAGCGAAGCTACGAGCCTGAAAAATCTCCAAGAAGCGCCGCAGGCTCCAGACCTGACGAGGCCGCGGTCCATGTCTGGGAAGCGATGCGAAAGCGCGGGAAGAGAATGAGCGACGCATCCCGCACGCACATCCCGACCATGCACGCCGAGTGCAAAAAACGTGGCGCGATGGCGTTCTCTCGCAAGCTAAAACCTGGCCAGATCATCTTCTTCCACAACACGTTCGACGCCAACGACGATGGCAGAAACAATGACTGGTACACGCACGTCGCCATCGTGGAAGAGGTCGATGGCGTCGGCACGGCGAAGCTCTCGAGTAGCAAGGGTGGGCGCAAGCACAGGTTCGTGATGAACATGAACCACCACAACATGCACCAGACCGACTCGGGCCTCACGCTCAACGATCAGTTGCGCGCGCGGCATAAAAAAGATCTCCCCTACACACAATACCTCGCGGGCGAACTCTACGCCGGCACCTGCACGCTGTAAGCGACTCCCCATCTCCCTCGATTTGCGCTAAGTTCTCTCACTCAAGGCAGTGATTTATCGAGAGCGCTGGCGCTCAGACTATTGATGGCGAGGAAGATGTGATGCCTTTTTACGACGTGCGTGGACGGGTCCTCGATAGCAACAAGCGTCCATGCGTGGGGCTCCACGTCACGGTTTACGAAGAAGACGCCTCGCGAGACGACCTGTTGGGCGTCGTGCGCACCAACGAGGATGGGATCTTTCGCCTCAGGTTCACCGAAGCCGAGTTCCATCAACACGTTGGCGAATGGGATGGCGAACCAGAGCTCGGGGTGATTCTCTGGAAAGAGGCCGCCGATGGCTCCCCTCTCTTCTTGCAAGAGGTCTCGCTCGACCACCACAGCTTGTCGCCAGGAAAACAAGAGGACCTGGGAGACATCGAGCTTGTCGGCTCGCTCGATACGCTCGAGGGAGAGCCTGACAGAGAGGTCCACCGCGGGACGCGCTCACGCGGATTGGAGATGACACAGGAGGTGCTCGAGTACAGCCTCGAGCACGCGCTCCCGCTGGTGGCAAAAGGCACCGGGTGGGACAACCTCGCGCCACATGTCGACTGCGTCTTCACCGATGACTTCGCCGCGGTCACGCGCGTCTGGGAGGCGTTCTTGACCGAGACGCTCGACCAGATTCAACCCAACCCCCTGCTCGACTGGTTCACCAACCAGATGAGCAAGAACATGTTCGGCGGGCTCTACGACCCGATCTCGAAGCGGGTGTATATCAACAAGGCGGCCAGCAAGATCCTCGGGCTCGAGCCATTCATCGTCCTGCTCGGTCACGAGCTCGTGCACCTCGGTCAGTTCACAAATCACCCCGAGCTGCTCGAAAATCTCAAGGACGCGGTCAAGCGCCAGGAGAAGTGCGACGCGCTTATCGCCAACGGATTTATCAACGCCAACCTGACCGAGTTCCACAGCTGCGTCGGGCTCGCGCCGATCATGACCGACCTCGAAGGTCACGCGACCTACATCGAGCGCGAGTGCCTGGCGGCCGCCTTTGGCGGCACGCTGCCACCTCAGCTCTCGCTGCTGGCGAAGTTGTTCCGCCCCATGCTCCAGGGGCTCTCGGAGGAGGACGCGATGCGGGTCAAGACCCGTCAGTACTTCCAGGGCTACCGCTATTACATGCGCGAGCACGAGGCGCGTGAAGGGGACGAGCTCGTCCCCTTCACGCGTGGGCTCTCGTTCCGCGAGCAACCGCTCCTGAAGCAAGAGGACGAGGTCTGGGATGCGATGATCGAGGGAGAGTGGGAGAAGGCGATCAAGATTCACAAGGGGGTGCTCAAGCGCCACAAGATAGTGATCGGCAACGACCATATGCGCCACGATGACCTGATGTTCTTGCACGGGGTGCTTCTTTGCGCGGACACCGATGATGTGGACGCGGCGAGCAAACACTTCGAGCGGCACGTGCAGGCCGTCGAGAACGCGCATGGCGCGACACACCCACGCACGCTGCGCGCCAAGTACCGAGCGGCCACGACGCTCGTGATCAATGGCGCCTCCGCCAAGGCGTGGCGCTACTACGAGAACGTCGCCGCCAAGGAGAAGCAGGAACAACTCGAGGAGGGGTTGGCGAAAGCAAACGAGTGGTTTGACAACGGCTTCGAGCAAGCCTTCCTGAACCACGCGCTCGCGCTCGCCAACACGCTCAGGAAACCAGCAGAGGGGCTCTCCAACCTCTACATCGGCTTTGATCCTGATGAGGAACTCGACGAGGCGATCGAGGAAGACGCCTGACCCATCGCATTACGATCCAAACCTTGCATGACATGACTCATATTCGGCACGAGGTTGTCTGCTGTGAAGACGAACATGCGGCGAACACATCCCCGCATCACCAAGAGAGGTCGATCATGAGCGAGTCTGGACAGTTTTTTCGTGTGCACGGGCTGACCGAGGAGACCTTCCTCGAGCTCTTGCAAAACATCCCCGGTTTTACCATCGCCCCATTCACCCAGGAGCCCTCGATCCTGACCATTTCTCGAACTGGGAGCGGTGGCGAAGAGGATGGCCGCAACACCTTTCATCTGTTCGGTGGCGAGGGCGACTACGCCAAGATCGGCTTCATGAACTTCGACCTCGACAGTGCGCTCCTCGCCGAGTTGTGTAAGGCAAAGAAGACCTTCATCAAATACGGCTACCATACAGGCGCGGGCTACGATGAGCTGGTGGTTTACGTCAACGGCGAGCGGCGCCTGACCGAAGATACCGCCGAGGGCTACTTTCAGTGTGATGATGTCGCCGACGCGATCGAGCGCGACTGGGATTACGAGGCATCAGAAGACCCGGATGACCCGATGCAAGGCTACACCTGCAAACTCGAGCCGATCTCTGGCAGGGTCGTGGCCATCGAAAACCTGACCAACGAGATGGGCGAGGCGGCGGTGATTCTGGATGGCTGGCGTCTCCTGGCCGAGGGAGATTGGCCGCTCCATCTGCTGCCAGGTCTCGACTGGTAGTCGCGCCGCGGCGCTTGCCCGAGAGCTGCAAACAGACCGACACTTTCCCCTTCTGCATCCAAGACTTACAACACCGCACCACAACCATCTGCGTTGACACCATCAAGCAAACATGGTTGGAATGCACATCTGAGAGTTCCATACTTTCTGCCCCCTTTTCGGGCGCACGAAAGAAACGACCTGATCTTCTGCGAGGCGTCTTTGACGAGACCCACAGGTTTGCGAACTCGAGCGAAAGTGCACGAGCCAAACGTGATGAGAAATGCAGAAGAGGAGGAGCGATGCGAACGAGTAAAGTCTGGGGTGTTCTCGGTTTATCACTGGCCTTGTGGGCGTGTGGCGAGCAAGACTCGCCACCTGTCAGTGGCACCGTACAGGACGAGAGCAGCTATGATGTGACGAGCGAGAAGCTCGTGCAGGTGACCTCGGGGGGCTTCTCCGGGTTGCGTATGTACAAGTATGTCCCCCCGAACTTGCCAGTAGGTTCACCGCTCGTGGTGGCGATGCACGGCTGCACGCAGTCTGCTTCCGAGTACACGGGCGCAGGCTGGAACGAGCTCGCTGATCGCTGGGGCTTCGCCGTCCTCTACCCCGAGCAGCCGAGCTCGAGCAGGTGCTTCACTTGGTTTAGCCGCTCGCACACGACGCGCGGTCATGGCGAGGCCGCTGCCATCAAGTCGATGGTCGACCGCATGGTCACTGATCACGACATCGACGAGGATCGCGTCTTCGTGACGGGTCTGTCTGCTGGTGGCGCGATGACCGCAGTGATGCTCGCGACCTACCCCGATGTCTTCAGCGCGGGCGCGATCATGGCGGGGCTACCCTACCGCTGCGCTGACTCTCAACTCGATGCGTTTAGCTGCATGAACTCCGGGAGGAACCTCTCTCAGTCGCAGTGGACCTCGTTGGTGAAATCAGCATCGAACCACAACGGAGACTACCCTCGTGTTTCGATCTGGCACGGAACGAGTGATTACACGGTTCGTCCCGTCAACGCGGACACGCTCGTTTCTCAATGGACTGGCGTGCATGGCATCGGCACGACGCCACCGGTGACCTCGAATCAGGGGACCGTCACACAGCTCGAGTTTCAGGATAACGCGGGTAACACGCTCGTCGAGTCATGGAGCATCCAGGGGATGGGACACGGCACACCTGTCGACCCTTCGGGCAACTGCGGGCGTATCGGCGGGTTCTTGCTCGATGTGGACCTGTGCTCTTCATTCCACGCTGCGACCTTCTTCGGGCTTAACCCCGAGATGACCCAGCCAACAGAGCCGACGGAACCAACGGAACCAACGGAACCGACGGAACCGACGGAACCGACGGAACCGACAGAACCAACCGACCCCATGGACCCCATGGACCCCATGGACCCCATGGAACCCATGGAGCCCATGGAGCCTGGCGAGCCATCAGAGCCTGGCGAGCCAATGGAGCCTGGCGAGCCCACAGAACCTGGTGAGCCTGCGGAACCAGCATTTGCTTGCCAGGACTTCTACACCACCAACTACGCACACGAGCAGGCAGGCCGTGGCTACGTCTGTCAGGGTTACGTCTGCACGAATGGCTCTGACGAACGCCTCGGGCTCTGGAACCTCTACTACAAGAGTTGGGTGAGGGAGACCTCGGACAACTACTTCGAGAAAGGGCGCTGCTCGGACCTCTAAACCGAGGTCATTCCGAGACGGATTCTGAGCCAGGCCCGACTGCCTCGCCATCCTCTCTGGCTTTCGTAGTATCCTCAGGAGTGTCTGGCGTGGCTGTATCCTCGGGCACAACCTCAGCATCACCGCCCTCCCCTTCCTCTTCCTCTCCCTCACCCTCGAGTCGAGCGTCCGCGGGGACCTGCTCGATCGCCTCGGGCTTGTCCTTCGGCTGTACCTCGGGGACTGATGGAGTCTCGGGCAGCTCTGGCTCGACCACAGCAGGAGCAGCAGGACGCTCGGGAGGAGTGGGGAAGACCTCCGACAGGTAACCCTCGACCAGCGCATTGTACTCGCCGTGGCAATCCATCTGGATGGTGTGGCCGCAACGGCGCAAGGTCTCGAGCCTGGCATCAGGGATCTCACTGGCGCCATACTTCATCACCTTGATCGTGTTCCCTCCATGCAAGAAGGGGTTCGGGATCAGGCGATCCATATCACCATGGACAATCAATACCGGGATCTGAATGTGGCGTGCGTTCTCGCGCACGAAGTCATTGCGCGTGAGCCCCTGCACCGAGCGCACGTTGGCGTAAGCGTAGGCGTCGAACTCGTCGCTGAGCGCGAGCCTGACACGCTCCTCGACGAGCCAAGTGTACTCCTTCTCCCAGCGATAGAAGTTATTGCGTCGGACCGAGCCCCAGATCTCCTCCTCTGTCGCGCTCTTGATGAAGTTGACGGTGAAGACGCTCTCGAACCAGAGCTTCTCCTTCTCCGAGAACTTCTCGAACCCGGCAGGCGCCGTGAGCACCAACCCGCGCGCGATATCAGGATAACGGATCGCGAACGAGAGCGCGGTCTGTCCTCCCATCGAATGCCCCACGACAATCGGCTTGTAAGAGTCGGTCTTCTCGATGAAGAGCTTGAGGACGTCCCCCATCGCCTCCATCGTGTAGGGGAAGGTCGCGGGCTTGTCCGAGCGCCCATAGCCGATCATATCGATAGCGAGCACGCGGTAGCCCTTGCTCGCGAAGTAATCGAGTTGGTAGCGCCAGAACTTCAGGTAAGACCCGAGCCCGTGGACAAAGATAATCGTTTGCTCCCCTTCAGGGTTGAGCTCGACGTAGGCGACCCTGGGTGTCGTCGCGACCCCATGGAGCGCCCCGAGTTCGGGCAGCGCGACGCTCTTGACCTCCCATGGCTCGCCTTGCACCGAGGTGTAGGGCACCTCGTCATAAGTCAGCGGCCCCTTGTTCACGAAGGTCGGCGCGCAAGCGCTCGCCACAAAGAGCAACGCGAAGAGGCAGCACGCGAAACGAATGGAAAATGCCATGCTATTCATGGTGATGACTCCTCTTAGAAGGCGTACCAGGTGAAGGTGGTGAACGCGGCGAAGGGGTTGTCCGTGACTTGCGTGGAGCCAGCGTAGAAGTTCCCCTTGAACATGTAGCCGGTGTGCAAGCCCACCGTCATCAGGTAGCGGATCTGGTACTCGAGCTCGGCGTTGATCTCGGTGCCAATGATTTGCCCAGGGTTCCCGACATCTCCCAGCGCCTCCGCTGGAGGATTTGCCGTCGAAGCACCGAAGGCCGCGCCGATCTTCAAATTGAGCTTGTTCGGGATCAACCCCATGCTCGCTGTCGCGATGCCTGCCGCCAGACCGTAACCTCGGTTCGAGATATCAGTCACGGCGCCCGTGTAGTTGCTCACCGTCGAGGTAAAGGGGAAGAGCAGCAAGGTCTTGTGGTTAAACCAGACCGCGCCAGGAAGCCCGTAGTAGTTCATCGTAAAGGGGCCGGAGTACTTGTCATCGAGGGGATCATCATCGCCGGTGGTGAAGATACCCTCGAGCGTGATGCGATCCTTCTCGGTGCGCCCCCAGTTGTACTTGAGCTCGAGGTTGGCGGCCAAGCCGCTGATGTCGATGGCATCCAACGCCTGAGAATCATCGCGGTTATTCTCGAAGCGCCCGACGTTGTACATCAGGAACCCAGAGGCGGCGAAGTTGCTGGTCCGAAACCCGAGGTTGTGGTGAAAGTGCGTCCCCAGGTAGTTCACGTGCCCAGTCGCTTGCTCGATGTTAAAGCGCTGGGTGCCCATATACCCCTTGAGCGCAGAAGATCCTGGCCCGGAGTTGACCAATCCTTCAAAGGCAAACGCGCGCCCCTTGGTGTTGTCTTGCAAACGCCAGTAAGAGAGGCCGATGTTTGTACCGGGGCGAGGCTCGAAGACATAATCGAGCAACCCCATGGTGGCATACCTGAAGCGAGGATCATTGTCCGTCGCGCGGTCAGGTTGCGAGCCCCCCATAGGAATAAATGCCGCGCGAGCGCGCCCATACCTGGTGCGCGCGAAGAGCGAGAGCCCGGTCGCGTCCGTGCCGATAAAGGTCAGCTTGTAGCCCGTCTGCACGATGTCAAAGAGCGAGGTAATCGTCGGATCATAGGGCGTGTCATAGATGGAGTGCGTGCCGATCAGGAGCGAGAGCTGCCTCGACTTTCGCGTCGGGTAAATCGCGACGTTCACGTTCTTGGTCTGGATATTGACCTGGTCGGCGTTAAAACCACCGCCCTGATTGTTCTGCACGGCGTTGGCGGCCAGCCCCCAGGTGTAATCCACCTCGAACTGTGCCCGAAACGCAGCGAGACCATCGACAAACAGTGGCTTGTACTCGAAGACCGGTATCCAACGTTGCTCGACAAAATAAGCCCAGCGCTCGTTGTCCACGCCTGTGTTCGAGCCCGAATTTAGCCCGGGAGCGTATGGTCCGAGTGAAACGCCGCGCAACCCCGAAGGATCTGCAAGGACGTTCGAGACAGTACCGCGCGCGAAGAAGTAATTGATCAGTGAGAATTGTTTGGGTTCAGGCTCCGCGCTGCGATCCGAGCGATCTTGCCACTCGGGGTGATAGAGCCCTGGGGCAGCAGGCCCCGAGGTGCTCTGAGCGCTCGCGCTCGTGGGAGAGGCGGCCACAAACAGCACGCACGCCGCCACGAAGATCACGTCTCGTCGCATGGTTCCTCCATCGAAACACCCGCGCAGGAGACGCACCCGTCCGCGCGAGGTGTGCTCACGGCACACCTCGCCGTCCGCGACCAGCCACGGGTCGTTTACCATTTTGTTCGATTCAAGAAAGTGTCGGGGGTGGCCTCGAAGGCCACCCCGAGGGGCGCTCTCGCGAGCGAGAGCGCTCCGCTCAGTTCGCCTCGCTGACGACGTAGACTTGCACCGCGTCGCCCGTGAAGTCTGCGCCGTTCAAGGTGATCCCACCAGAACCGACCGCGCCATCTGCGCAGCGATGGCCCGTAGCCTGATCCTTGAAGAAGAGCTCGAGGTGGATCTGCGCGCCGCCGTCGACGACCTTGCCTCGCCCTTCCTGTGCAAACGAACCGTAGTTGATGTCGAAATCAAAACACTCACCATCTCCCTCGATGTTGGAGAAGGTATGCGTCATCGAGTTAAACGGGAGCTCGACCGAAACAGTGGCGTTGTCACAGGTTCCCACATCGCCCGTCATCGGCGCATCATTGAGCGTGCCGAGCTTGGAGACGACGGCGAACTTGCCAGCTGCATACGTCATGACCGTCGAGTTGTAGCACTGCGTCGCCGCGTCGAAGTTGATGTTCTCGTCGTAGCCGTTGGGATGCGATGGAATGTTCGCGCCTTCCATCGTGAGCGCCTTGGCTTCCATGAAGGCTTCGATCTTTGTGGCGGTGTCAAAGGACGCCTCTTGCGTGTTGTTGTTCGCAGAGGTGTTGTTCGCCGCGTTGTTCTCTTCTTCGCCGCCACCGCAGGCGCAAAGCATCGTGATAAGAAGGAGCGCACCAATCTTCTTGTTGTCCATGAGTCTCTCCTTGTTGAGCTCGATGGTGCGGGTGCAGCCATCCCCGACGCGCCTGCCTCCATTCTGGTTTGGAGACCTGATCACGCGAGTACACCCGACTGACGAAAGTACCGATGATTCCACACGACGAAATATGGAAAGACGGAAGGCAACATAGTGCCTCGCCACACTCTTCGCAAGACCGCATCTTGGAAGACAAACTACAATAAAGGCTCTCATCGAAACCGGTCTTTCAATCGTATCAGAACTTCGCGCCGACGCTCAGCGACGCCTCGCGCCCTCTGATCTCGCGTCGCGTATCGATGTCACCAGTGCGGCTTATGGACGCCAGGTCGAGCAAGTTCTTGGCCTTGAAGCCGAGCCGAAACTGGTCACTGATTCTGTACGACACCACCGCGTCGAGTTGATGAAATGGCATCTCGTAGGTGTCGGGCACACCCTGAACGCCGACGCTCGCGATGCGCGGGCCAAAGACGTTGTAGAGAACCGTCGCGTCGATCCCCAACGCCTCGGGCTCCCACCCGAACTGCACGTTGATGACATACGGCGATTGCCCTTGCAGCGACCGCTCGAGCGAGGTCAGTGAGAGATCGAGTTCCGGATCGAGCGTCACGCGCGAGCGAATCAACGAGACGTTCCCCGAGACATAAAAGTCCTCCATCCTATCGGTGGCAAACCCGAGTGATTTCCTCGCTTCCAGCTCGATTCCCATCAACGTCGCGCTCCTCGCGTTGGCGAACGTCAACGTGTTGACCGCGCCAGGGATGAGGATCTCCTCGATGGGAGAGTCGAAGTACTTGTAAAACACCGACGCCGAGAGCGACTCGCCAACATCCGGGTAGTACTCCCACCGGCCATCGGCGTGCACGATGCGAGCGCGATCCAGATCCTCAGGATTCCCGCACACCTGCTGCCCGCCAACGACATCGTTAAAACATGCTGGTGAGAGTTCGCGAAAGTCTGGCCTGGAGACCGTGCGAGAGATGGCGCCACGCAGCTTCATGCGCTCGTCGAGGTCAAAGGAGACGTTGAGCGCGGGCAGCAAATCAGCGCTCTCCACATTTGCTCGGATCGGCTCCTTGTCTGGCGCGAACGGCTCGAAGCTCGCGACCTCTTGCGAGGAATACTCCACGCGCGCTCCGCCCGTTAGCGTCAGGCGCGCACCGAGCGGAACCTCGCTCGCGAGGTAACCTCCAAAGACCTGCTGACTGGCCTCGTAGGAGTCTGTCGGGCGAGTGATTTCTTCGAAGCGAAACGCCTGTCCGGGGCCGATGTTCTCGGGGACAAAGAGCTCGTCAGCAGGCAACGCGCGCAGCTCGTCCGAGATCGACAGGTCCTGAAACTTGTAGCGCCGCGTGTCCACATTCCTCGCCTTCGAGACCGCCTGCGCGCCTGCCGAAAAAGAGACGCCCCGCTTCTCCTCTTCCTGGTCGCCCTCCTCGCTGTCATTGGCCCCGAGGCGATAGGTCAAATCGAACGCGGCGTCATGGTTGTTGTCCTGGAGTTCGGAGTACAACCTCGAGTTATTCTCGGCGTAGGCGGAGAAGAGGAACTGACCCGCCTCGGGCTCATAATCGTAGCGCGTCTCGCGGCGATCCGGCTCGACCATGCTCGCCCTCGAGTACACATACCGCCAGTCGAGCTCGAGTTTTGGCGCGAGCCTGTGCTCGCCAGTAATTTGCTCGAACAGCAGCTGCCGCTCGAGCCACCGCCCTCGCCGCACCTGGATATCAGTCTGCGCGTCCCGGTTAAAGCCAGTGTAAACGCGGCTCACATCATCGGTGACGCGGTTGATCATCGAGGTCACGCGGATCTTCTGATTCCTGTTAAACTCCACCCCTCCAGCAAAGATCCCGCCCACGATGACCTGGTTGTTGATGGTCTCGAAGTCGAACTCGTCACGCACATCCAGCTCGTCCGTAGCGCTGTCATAGCGCACATAGCGCCTCGTCTCTTGCTGGATATCCCAGTTGTTCGAGTACGTGAGCGAACCTCGCGCGCCTAGCTTGACCCCGCCAAGGTCAAACGTATTGCCGACCGTCCCGCCCAACCCGATGTTGGGGAGCGCCCTCCCCGACTCGAGCCCCCAGGTCCTCGGCATCGACTCGCCAAACTCCTCCAGTTCTTCCTGCGTGTATCCCCGCTCGTTCGTGGGATTCTTTAGCGAGATCTGGCGATCGGCGCCCGCCTCCTCCACCTCGGGTGGCAAGGCGCGCGTGCCATCGTCGATCCCGAGGAAGTCGAACTTGCCCCCTTGAAAGGTCTGGATTTCGCGAAACGTCGTGCCCCCGACAAGCCCCAGACTCAGCGACGTGGACGCCTCGAACTCTCTGGGAAAGCTGCGCGTCTGCAACCGCACGACGCCACCGCCAAACTCACCGGGCATGTCCGGCGAGTAGGTCTTCTGAATGGTCACGCTCTCGAGCAAGGCCGTGGGGAAGAGGTCGAGCGGCACGACGCGCTTGTCCGGCTCTGGAGAAGGCAAGGTCGAGCCATTGAGCAGCGTGCTCGAATAGCGGTCCCCGAGACCGCGCACATACACATACTTGCCGCCAACAACAGTCAACCCCGTGACCCGCTTGAGCGCGCCAGCAGCCGAGGAGTCGCCAGACCTGGAGAACTGTTCTGCGCCGATCACCTCGTTCATCGTCACGGCGTCCTTGCGCTCTTCGAGCAAGGACGCCGTGCTCCCCTCGATCCTTGGCACATAGACAACGAACGCATCGAGCGTGACGGCAGCGGGTGACATCTCGACGAGGATCTCGACGGCTTGCTCGCTCATCACCTCGATGCCAGGCTCGGCTCGGGAGGAGTACTCGGGGTGAATCAGCGCGAGGTCATGTTTGCCAGGAGGAACTTCGAGTTCGAAGCGGCCCTGTTTATCCGTCTTTGCCTCGACATCCAGACCTCGAACGAAGACGCGCGCGCCCTCGATCGGCGCCCCCTCCTCGAAGACCTCGACGCGCCCTTTGATTTTACCGGGTGGGCCGAGGTCTTCTCTCTCAGTGGGTTTATCGCTCTTTTCCGCCGTCACGTCTGCGTGGCCACCATCCTCGAGCGCGAAGTCGGGAGCTCGCGATGGTCCACGGCTCGAGATCACGATCTCTGCCGAGCCACACTTCGAGAGGTCGACGCTCGTCACGCGCACCGGCGCGCTCCAATCCTCACCGAGCGCGACGAGGATCTCGTACTCCCCAGGAGGGAGCAGCGCGTGAAAACCACCATCCTCGTTGGTCGCGAACTCCCTGTCACCGATGAGCACGCGCGCGCCAGCGATAGGATCGCCGTCCATCGAGAAGAGGACCCCATTGATAGAGCACGCGCGCTCGACATCGATCGGCGTGACCACGGGGTCCTGGGCGCGGGCTTCACCCGCGCCCCCCGCGCACAAACAACCCGCGCAGATACACGCAGTCAAAAAGCGGCCTGTCTCTTCGACGCCGCAGAGCCAGTGATTTTTGGAGAGTTTCATCACGTCGGACCAGGCGAAGGGGAGGACGTCACTGCGCACACTCGGCAGGATCGCGCTCGCAACGGGCGATGATCTGGCGAAGCTGTGTGGCGTATTCGAACAGGCGCGGGTCATCGATGCGCTTGATGTAGCGCTCGGAGTCGTCGAAGGAGCCGATTTGGAAGTTGGCGTAAGCGAGCGCGTAGACGAGGTTCTGATCCTCGAGCAAGCCAATGCGCTCGAGGCGTGCGCCCATGTTTGCGACCTCCTCGAAGCGCTGCTGATCCAGCAAAATGGAGGCGCGCTGCTTGAACTTCTCTCTCTGATCCTCGACCCGAGCGTTCATATAGAGCGCGCGCGTCAGGGAGCCAGCGCGTCGGTAAAGCTCCGCGGAGCGCGCGATAAACTCGGGGTGATTCTCCGCCGAGCGCTGGAGCAAATCCGCGGCGGCCTCTTCCATTTCGATGTCGGCGTAGGCCATGGCGAGCGTGGCGATGATGCGCTCGTCATCGGGAAAGGAAAGCCTCGCTTGCTCCAGAAAGCGAATCGCCTCCTCGGGTCGCTGTCCCTGGCGAAACGCCATGGCGATGGCGACGTGATCAGACGCCTCGGGCGAGCTCTTCTCGAGGTACTCCAGGCCAACCTCACGCGCGGACTGGTAGAGCTCGAGGTTGACCAGGAGGAAGGTCTGCTGGCGCAAGAATTCAGGGCGTTCAGGAAAGCGTCGAGCCCCGCTCTCGAGGACATCCCACGCCTGGGCGCGGCGCTCGAGTTCGATAAGCGCGTGGGCCTTCATCAACTGCAACTCGGCGATGTTCGCGGCCTGATCTGCGGCGTTGTCGACCGACCTCACTGCCATCTCCCACTGGCCAGTGTGGTAGTAACACTGGGCGAGGTAGACAAACATGATGTCGCCGTTCTGCCCGTGTTCTATCGCCTCGTCGAAGCTCTCGATGGCGGCGAGGTACGCCCTGGCGCGCAGGCGGATCAGCCCATAAAAGAGGTGGTATCTGGCGCGCTGTTCTTGCGAGAGGGAGGCAGGCGCTGCCTGTGATAACACGCGCTCGGCGCGGTCATAGTGTCCATCGGAGATGAGGACTGCGGCGAGCTCGACGTGATCGACCTCGGGCGCCTGCTCTCGCTGCTTTTTTGGGTTCGAGTGAGAGCCACTCGAACCCGCCAGGGACACGCCGACACCAGCGGTCATCACCGAAGTGACGAGCGCGAGCGCCACGAGGCGCGAGCTGTACCATCGTCTCGAGAGCATCATCACAACCTGAAGTCGAAGGGGATATTGGACCACGTCGCCACTGGCTGACCTTCGTAGGTCGCGGGCTCGAACTGCGTTTGCATCACGGCCTCACGCACGGCCTGATCGTAGAGACCTGCGGGCCTGGACTCGATGATGCGGACGCGCTCGACCTGGCCATTCGCGTTGATAAATGCGGAGACGACGACCTTGCCGGAGGTCTGACGCGCGATAATATCGCGCGTCAGCCTGGGTTGGACGCGGCGCACAGGCTTTGGCTTCCTGTCCACGGCATCTGCGGTCATGACGGTCGGCTTGACGTCCCCGACAACCTCGGAGGCGTTGTTTTGAACCTGCCCGACGTTAAACCCAGGCATGGCAAAGCTCCCCATGGAGATGCTCGCGCCGAGCGCCGGAGGAGGCGCGACGGCGGACTTTGCCGCGCGCTGCTTCCTTGGCTTTGGTTTCGGTTTGGGCTTCGGTTTCTTTTTTGGTGGCGGCTTCGGGGCGATGGCGAACCTGGTCTCTCGGTGCTCGACCTCGGGCTTTGCAGGAGGTTCCTGATTCATACTCATCACCGCCCAGAGGACGAGGTTGCCGCCGACAAGCATCGTCAGCAAACTCGCCGCGAGCGCCCGAAGCGCGCGCGCTCGAGCGCGGCCTTTTATCACGCGCTCGATGCTCGCATGGATCGAGGTCTCCATCGCCTAACCTGCCTCCTGCTCGGTGGCCACGCCCACGCTCGCCGCGCCAGCGAGTTTGCACTGGTCGACGACCTCGACGAGTTTCTCCGAGGAGACGCGCCGATCCACGATCACCAGCACCTCAGAGGACGCTCCGCCGCGGATGAGATCGCGCACCCTGCTCTGGAGCATGTAGACTCTGACCGGGTTCCCATCGACGTACACATTGGAGGTGGCGTCGATGTAAACGCGCACAGACTTTGTAGAGGCGCGCGATGCGCTCGCGGCGCCCGGGCGCTCGAGCTCGAGCTTCATGTCCTTGACGAAGGTCGTCGAGACCATGAAGAAGATGAGCAGGATGAAGACCATATCGATGAGCGGTGAGATATCGATCTGCTGCTCTTGATGCCGTCTACGTCGAAACTTCATGGCCGGGCTCCTGTGTGAGCGCGCGGTTTGGCGATGCCACGCCAGGCCATCACGAGCGCTTTGAGTTCGTCGAGCTCCTCGAGCAGCAAGGCTTGCTTTCGCTCGAGGATGCGACCGGCGATGAGCCCTGGGATGGCGATCGCCAGGCCCATCTGCGTGGTGATCAACGCCTGCGAGATGCCACCGGCGATCCCGCCCGATTGCGAAAAGAGCGCCATGTCCGCCAGCGCATCGAAGGTCTCGATCATTCCGGTGACGGTGCCGAGCAACCCTGTCAGCGGCGCGACCATCACGATCGACTTTGCCAGGATCGCGCCGCGCGCCAGACGATCCTCGATGGGACCGAAAGCCTCGTCGAGGATGCCCCGAACCTGCGATACGTCCTGCCGCTGGCGCAGTAAAATAGCCGAGATGGCGACAGCGTCTCCGATGATGCCGCCTGCGGTGCGGTTGTCATCGAGCGCCCGCTGGAGCAAAACGCGCAGCCCCAACCTGCTCCCACGCCGCACCATCGCCGCGCGCCAACCGAGCGCCGCCCAGAGCACGAATGTCGCCAACACGAGCGGCCCCATCACCCAGCCGCCATCGCGGACATAGCGCATCACCTGTTCGACGAACGCGATCTGCATCACTCGGCTCCTGCCAACCCGAAGTCACCATCGAGCGCGCGATCCTCGGTCGGCTCCGAAGAGGTTGTCCTCGCCACCTCAGGGCTGTCCCCCTCTCCTTCGCCCGCGCGGTTGACGACGCGGAGCGCGGCGCGCTCGAGGCGCACGAGGATGTTGTTCGCCAAGCCGCTGGTCATGTTGCCGAGCAACAACAATGGGATGGCGACGATCAAGCCGAGCTGCGTGGTGATAAGCGCGATCGAGATCCCACCCGAGAGCATCTTCGGATCTCCGGTGCCAAACTCGGTGATGATATCGAAGGTCGAGATCATGCCGGTCACCGTCCCCAACAACCCGAGCAATGGCGCGACGGCGGCGAACACTGTCACCGAGGATGAGAAGCGCTCGATGCCGGGGGTCTCGTGAAGCAACGCCTCCGCGATCACATCCTCGACCTCCTCGCGTTGTCGCCCGAGCGCGCCGACGGTCGCCTCGAGCACGCGCGATGCGGCCCCGTGACCTCTGGCGCAAATCTCCTTCGCGCCAGCGATATCACCGCGCGCGATCGCCACATCGACCGCCTCGACGAGCTTCGCCATGCCCGCGACCTGAAAGAGCAGGAAGAGGACACGCCAGACGACGAGCAGCACGCCGAGCAACCCGAGCGCGACGATCACCCAACCGACGGCGCCCCCATCCTCCAAAATCTGCTGCCAGGTCTTCTCCTGCTTCTCCTCGACGTTTCGCTCGAGGTTCTCGTAAAGGAAGATCTCGAGTTGGTCAGGATGCTCACCCGAAGCGAGCGCCTTCGCGGTCGCTTCGGAAGGTTTGCTCCAGAGCCTCAGGCGACCATCACCCGCAGGCGCCAGCGCGCCCGCGCCTCTGTCGGAGACGCCATAGGCGGCGACGTTCCCCACGTACACGATGGTGCCCTCGACCTGGGTGCCATCTGGCAAGAAGAAGGCGCCCTGCTCGCGGCGCTTCGATTGCAGCGTCTCGAGGTTTTGCAGCGCCTCGTCAAAAGCCGTCGAGAGCAACTTCGCCTGCTCCACGACGCGCGCTTCATCAGGCGTGTTTTCGGGAAGTTCAGGGAGCGCTCGCCCATACTGCGAGAGCGAAGCGCGCGCTTGCTCCAGGGTCGCCTCGAGCACGTCCTGATTCTCACTGACGGCGCTCGCTTCGCGCTCGGCCTCCATCAGCTCGCCCTGGATGCGATCCGCATCGAGCGTCAACGAGAGGACGCGCCCTTGCAAACGATCGACCTTCCCCTGCTCGGCGCGAACGCGCGCCGCGTCCTCGCGCTTCATCTGCTCGAGCCTCGCCGCGAGCGCGCTCTTTTGCGCCTCGAGGTAGGTGAACTCCTTCTTGTAGGCGCGCTCGAGATCTGATTGCGCCCAGAGCGCACCTGGCGCCATCAGCACGAGCAGCGCCACGAGGAGCGCGAGACCAAACCGAAGTTGCCTTGCAAGTCGCCTCATCGCGCGCCTCCTTCTCGGGACGTGTCGAAGACGAGTCCATTGGGAACCTGGAAGAAGCCGACGCGGATGTTCTTCTGGAAGGCGTCGAAGAGGTTCTCGATCTGAGCGCGCTCTTGCTCGCCATCGAGTTCGATATACTTCCAGTCATCACCATCGCGCTCGACGTGCCCGAGGCGGCCATCTGCGGTCTTGAAGTAGAGCGCCACCATCCCAACGCGCGCGACATCCGAGAGGATCTCTTCGCCACCGAGCGTGATGGTCTGACGATAGAGACCTGATTCGCGCGTGAGGCGAACCTCATCCTCGATAAATTGCCACAGGCGAATGCCCCCCTTCTCTGGCGTGAGCAGCTCTTTTTTGATCTGCTCCTCGAGGCGATCGAGCTCGCCCAATCGCTCCGCCTTCTTGAAGGGCAAGCCACGCGTCACGGCAGCGCGTGCGCGCTCGATGCCGCCGAGAATCACCGGGCGAAGTTGCCCGCGCGCCTCGTCCCCGGAGCGCACCTCCGCGAGGTGTTTTTCACGCGCGAGCTCGAGCTGTTTCAGGCGCAGTGATTCTTTCTGGACCTGCATATCGAGGTCCATCTCCTGAGCCGTGAGCGAGCGCAACCTGGCGCGCGTCTCGTTCTTTTGCTGCTCGATGCCATCGGAGAGTGACTCGACCTCGCCGCGCAAGGTTGTCAGGTTCTCGGCGAGCTTGCTGATCTCGTTGCTCGCCGCGTACGACACGGTCACGCCTGTCGCCAGACCGATCGAGGTCATGGCAAAGACGCGCAGCGCCTTCTCCGAGATGATCGCCTTCCACCACTCTTTTCGGGACATATGCTCCCCTCACGTGAGGTGCGCTCTGTGAATACATGCGCCGCGCGAGACCTCTCCTTCCGCTGTTTTGAAAGAGATGGTCCCACGCGGCGAAGCCGACGTGTGAAATGTGTGGAATCAGTTGCCGTTGGCGGCCGCAACCGCCTCGAGGTCGCAGAAGGTCGCGCCACCACCTGCGCCGCCGCAGTAGAGGATGGTGCCGTCCATCGAGAGCTTGCCGCCGCTCGCGTTGGAGAAGGTCGCGTCCTGATCGAGCGAGAGGCAGGTGTCGTTGAAGCCCCAGACGATCATGTTGTAGAGCTTGCCGCCCGTTCCCTCGCGAAGAAGCAGGCCGAGGTCGGACTTCGAGCTGTCCGGGATGCCCACGAGGGTCACGTTCGAGAGCGTGGGGCTCGAGATAGGGGAAGCAGAGTTGTCGTTGCCGTTGTTGTCTGCTTCGATGCCATTGTCGGCGTCATAGCCATACTGGACCGCGACGACGAACTGGAGCTTGCCGATCCAACCATCCGTCCAGTCGACGTTATCATCGCCAACGCCGGTGATGGCGATGTGCCTGGCGTTGACAGTGCCGCCGAAGAACTCGACGCCATCATCCTTGCTCATGTGAACGTGGACGTAGTTCACGTTGGTGCCTGACCCGACGCCCTGGAATGCGATCCCATTGAGCTCGTTGTCGCTCGTGATTTGCTTGCCACCAAAGGAGACCTCGACCCACTCGAGCGAACCGCTCGAGTCCGCCGCGTCCGAGCCACCGTAGGTGCCCGTGTCCCCCTCGCCCTCTGCCGTCGAGCCCGTGTTGAGAGGCGCCTTGCCATTGATAATCAACCCGCCCCAGTCGCCAGGCGCGGCGTTGCCGTCGATGGCGTTGGCGCTCGTGAGGATGATCGGCTTCTCCCTGGTGCCTTCAGCGACGAGCTTCGCGCCGCGGCTGACGGCGAGGAAGCTGAGCGAGGAGGTGTCGCCATAGACGGTGACGCCGGGCTCGATAGTGAGCGTGACGTCGTTGCTCTCGCTGTTCTTGTCGCCGACAAATACACCGCCGCTGAGCACGTAGGTGTAGTTCGCCGAGAGCGTCAAATCAGCGGAGATCGTCCCTGTGATGACGCACTGTTTTTTGGCGTCGTCACACTCGACGGCGTCGTTGTCACCAGGGGTTCCGGTGGCCGCATCATCGGTGATGCCCGCCTTGTCACCGGCGCTGTTCATCGAGAAGTTCGCCCACCCCTCGAGCCAGTTGTCCGCGCCAAACGCGCCGCGGTAAGCGACCTTCTCGAAGAAGGCATCGCCCGGGTCGACGAAACCACTCAGCGCTGGAGATCCGGCTGCGGGCGTGAGGACAGGCAGCGCGCCCTCGGAAGGCGCGCTGAGTTGGGGATCGACGACCTCGTTGTTCATGCCAGCGTTGAAGAAGTCCTCGACGCGGCTGTGGTCGAGTCCTTCCGTGCTACAGCTCGCCACCTCTCCGTTCATGGCCGAGTTGTTCGTCTGGTTGTTGTCAGCGTTGTTCGTCCCACACGCTGCCAACGTCGCCGTCATGATCGCTGCACCGAACATTTGCTTACGCATCATCATCGCGCGCCCTCATCTCTTCTCTTCAGGTAGAGTTGCGAGCAAATCATCAGCCACGCCGAAGACCGCACAACTCATTGATTTCAAAAGACCAATCGCGCCTTCGTGGCGCGACCTCCTCTGTGGACGGCAACATAGGAGAGTCGTATTGAGATGAGATGGCGCGTCTGCAAACTTCGCATGACGACGATGTAAAGATGGTAAGACGCACAGGTTACAACGGCGTGAAGCCCTTACCCCATGTGCTCCTCGAGCCAGTCGAACTGCTCGGCGAGCACGTGCAAGACCGACTCGCGCGCCCTGTAGCCGTGCCCTTCGTGTGGGAGGACGACGAGGCGTGCGTGGCCGCCGAGTCCTTCGAGCGCGTGAAAGAGGCGCTGTGATTGCAACGGATAGGTGCCCGAGTTCGGATCATCCTCGCCATGAATCATGAGCAAGGGGGTCTTGATCTTGTCGGCGTGAAAGAAGGGAGAGAGCGTCGTGTAAATGTCTGGCGCTTGCCACAACGTGCGGCGCTCGGACTGAAACCCGAACGGTGTGAGCGACCTGTTGTAGGCGCCCGAGCGCGCGATGCCCGCGCGGAAGAAGTCACAGTGCGCGAGCAGGTTCGCGGTCATGAACGCACCGTAAGAATGCCCGGCGACTGCCACGCGCTCTCGATCGATCACGCCGAGCGCGTCCACGGCATCGACCGAGCTCCTCGCCGCGTCGACGATCTGCTCCACAAACGTGTCATTCATCGTCTCGGGATCACCGACCACAGGCATCGTCGCGCGGTCGAGCACCGCGTAACCGCGCGTCAGAAACATCAGCGCCGAGGTCATCGCCAGGCGCGTGAAGCGCGTCGGCGCCGCGCGCACCTGCCCCGCCGTCGCCGCGTCGCTGTACTCGATCGGGTAAGCCCAGATCACGAGCGGCAGCTTGTCTCCTTCCTTGTATCCTGGCGGCAAATAGAGCGTCCCGGAGAGCGGGACGCCATCCTCGCGCTCGTACTTGAGGAGCTGCTTCGTGACGCCTGTAAGCTGCGGGTGAGGATCGGCAAAGGCCGTGATCGCACGCTCCTCTCCCGTCTTGCTGTCGACGCGAATGTAGTTTGGAGGCGTGGTCGGGGACTCGCGCCAGAGGATCAAGTCGCGGTCGCGCTCGTCGATCCCGTCTGCCTGCTCGGGCCTTGGCCCGAAGCCAGCGAGCGTCTCGTATCGAGAATCACTGGAGTGGAAAATGCGCTCGCTCTCGAGCGTCTCGAGGTCGAACAGATCGAGGAAGGGGCGATCGCCATCCGGCGTCGCGCCATCACCCGCCAGATAGATCTTCGAGCCATCGAAGACCGAGATGACGTTCTTGCCTGTGGGGAGCTTGCGCGTGAACGGAGAGCCAGGGTGATTGTAGCGCTCGTGCACCGAGAGGTCGAAGATGACGCGCGGCTCGACCCCTTCGGATGCCCAGTCCCACAACCGCGTCGTGAGCCAGCGGCGCTCCCAGTCATACTCGGTCACGAGCGCCACGCCCGGACGATCCAGCCAGGAGCTCCCGCGATAGCGCTCCTTTAACCTCGCGAGCTCGCGCGGCGCGTCCTCGAAAGGAGCCGCCAACGAGAGCAACTTCTCGCGGTGCTCGACCTTGACCTTGGGGTCGCCACCATCGAGGCACTCGGCCCAATACATCGTCGCGTCCTCGAGCGGCTGCCACCCGAAGTGACGAGGACCTGTGCGCACGCCCTGGATCGGGATGGCGTCGGCGACGGGTTGCTCGGTGATGGTGCGCACGTGCTCGCCATCCTTTGTCCAGAGCTCGAGCGCGAAGGCAAAGAAGTAGGCTGGCACCGTCCTCGAGAATGGCGCCAGCGTCTTCTTGACCATCAGGTAGTTGCCATCGGGCGAGCAAGAGACCCAGTTGTACATGGCGGGGGCGCCGACCTTTTGGGGCTCGCGCTCTCCGAGCACGTCGACGACCCAGACCTCGCTGGTGGTGTAGTGCTCGAACAGCGCGTCGCCGTAGTCATCCTCGAGCAGGTCTGTGTATGTCCTGTTTTGCTTCTCCTGACCGCGCGTCTGCTGGATCTTTGGACCGGCAGGAACGCGCGGCGCTTCGGGGGCTGCGGGGCGATCTCGCGGGACGGCGAGCACGTAGAGATCTCTCGAACCGGGCGCCCAGTGGAGCTCTCTGCCGAGCGTGTCATTGAGAAAGAGCTCGGGCGCGAGGCGGTGGTTCTTCTGCTCGGCGATCTCGACGCCCCACAACTCGATGCCAGCTTCAGTCAGCAACGTGTAAACCAACCTGCTGCCATCGGGAGACCAGGACGCCGTACAGATCCTCAAGCCGTGCGCGGGCAGCCCGATCGTAAACGACTCGCCGCTGTCGACATGCGTGATGGTGATGTCGAACATGTTGTAGGTGCGGCGCGCGGTGCCGGTGTCCACGTCGATGCGCGCGCCGCCCAGCTTGTGGAAGGGCCTGGCGACCATCTCGAGCGGCGGCGTCAGCGAGTAATTGATCATGACCATGTGGTGTCCGCCAGGGGCGAACTTCACGATCGGGGTGGGCGGGGCGTCGATGATTTGTTCGATGTCCTCGCCAGGAGATCGATAGGAGTTCGAGCTCGAAGTCACGTCAGTTCCTTTTGCCATGTTCATCCTCGCGTTTACGAGGAGCAGATTCCTCGGCCATCTCATTCAAAAGCGGCGGGAGTATACACGAACTCGTGCCCATGGCGACAGGGGGACGGGCAAACCAGCCAATTCATATTGACTTAGTATGAATTAATCACTAGCGTCTCCCTCGAAGGCCCCACGCTTGACGCGCAAGGGCGCATAAACTACAGGGGAGCCCTGATCTTTGAAGGGTCCATCAACGCGCTGATCAGAAGCAACGAGCAAGGCATCGCCATGACAGAAACCCCTACAACCGGTTACAAGCAGCCGCTCGAGCGCTTCGGCTTCTCCGACATCGGCGCGATCCTCACCGAGGCCCAGACGGGTTCTCCCGAGGAGGTTTTGCGGTGGGCCGTCGAGCGTTTCGGCGATCGTCTGGTTCTCGCCAACAGCCTCGGGCCTGAAGACGTGGTCCTGGTCGACATGCTCGCCAAGCTCGGGCTGGCCAGGGAGGTGCGCGCCTTCACGCTCGACACCGGCAGGCTCCACCAGGAGACCTACGCGTTGATGGAGCGCTTGCGAAAGCGCTACGGGTTGCGCATCGAGCTCTACTTCCCCGACGCGACAGCGGTCGAAACGCTGGTTCGCGCCAAGGGACCGAGCAGCTTCTACGAGTCGATCGACGCGCGTCGCGAGTGCTGCAACATCCGCAAGGTCGAGCCGCTCAAGCGCGCGCTCGGCTCGGCGTCCGCCTGGATCACGGGCATCCGCCGCGAGCAGAGCCCGACGCGCGCACAAACAGACTTCGTCGAGCTCGATCTGGCCAATGGAGGATTGATCAAGGTCAATCCTTTGGTCGAGTGGACGCGTACCAGACTGTGGGAGCATATCCACAGCGAGGACATCCCCTACAACGAGCTCCACGATCAGGGCTTCCCCTCGATCGGTTGCGCTCCCTGTACGCGCGCGATCGAGCCGGGCGAAGATGAGCGCGCGGGGAGATGGTGGTGGGAGCAACCCGATCAGAAAGAATGCGGCCTGCACCCTGCCGAGAAAGAGCACTAGAGAGAGCTTGGCGAGCAAAGCCAATACAACAGCACCGATGCGTCGGGGGATTCACCCCCGTCGCCGACGCGAGAGAAGAACAATGGCATCGACCGAAGTCACCGACGCCCCAAATCCAAACCTCTACACCGCCATCCGCGAAGACGAGCACGGGCCGCTCACGCCCGTCAACCGCTACTCGCCGCGCGATAGCATGCCGGATTACTCGCACCTCGACGCGCTCGAGGCGCAGTCGATCTACATCATGCGAGAGGCGTTCAATAAGTTCAAAAACATGGCCATGCTCTGGAGCATCGGCAAGGACTCCTCGGTGCTGCTCTGGCTGGCGCGCAAGGCTTTCCTCGGTCACGTCCCCTTCCCCTGCGTGCACGTCGACACGAGCTACAAGATGCCCGAGATGATCGACTTCCGCGATCGCATCGCCGAGCTCTGGGACCTGGATCTTCGCGTCGGTCAGAACAAGGAGGCGCTCGCTGCCGGGAAGACCTTCCCCAACGGTGATCTCGGTCGCGTCGAGTGCTGCTCGTTGCTCAAGAAGGATGGCCTCCAGCAAGTAATGGAGCGCTACAACTTCGAGGCCGTGGTGCTCGGCATCCGCCGCGACGAGGAGGGAACGCGCGCCAAGGAGCGCGTCTTCTCGCCGCGCAACAAGAACTTCGAGTGGGATTACCGCGACCAGCCACCAGAGCTCTGGGACCAGTTCAAGACGGACTTCGAGCCAGGGACGCACCTGCGTATCCACCCCCTGCTCCACTGGACCGAGGCAAACATCTGGGAGTACATCGACCGCGAGCAAATCCCGGTCGTGCCGATCTACTTCGCGAACGAGGATAACAAGCGCTACCGCAGCCTCGGTTGCGCGCCTTGCACCCTCCCCATCACAAGCGAAGCGTCCTCCGTGCCAAAGATCATCACCGAGCTCGCCACGACCCGCGTCGCCGAGCGCTCGACCCGCGCGCAAGACCAGGAGGCAGAGGATGCCTTCGAGCGCCTGCGCGCCAGCGGTTACATGTGATCTTCACGGCAGCCGGACCTCGCAAGAGAAGCAAATGAACACCTGTCGAGAGCGAGCGAAAGGCTCGCTCCATCGATTGATAAGAGAGAATCACTGATGAAGATCGTCATCGTCGGGCACGTCGACCACGGAAAATCAACGCTCGTTGGCCGCCTCTTCTACGAGACCGACTCGTTGCCCGAGGGCAAATTCGACCAGATCAAGGCCACCTGTGAGCGCCGCGGCGTCCCCTTCGAGTGGGCCTTCCTGATGGACGCTCTGCAAGCCGAGCGCGACCAGAACATCACCATCGACACCGCTCAGATCTGGTTCAAGACCGAGAAGCGCCCCTACGTCATCATCGACGCGCCAGGCCACCGCGAGTTCATCAAGAACATGGTCACGGGCGCCGCCAACGCCGACGCCGCGCTCCTGCTCATCGCCGCCAACGAAGGCGTCCAGGAGCAATCGCGCCGTCACGGCTACCTGCTCAGCCTGCTCGGCGTGCAAAAGGTCGCCGTCGTCGTCAACAAGATGGACATGGTCGACTACTCGCAGGATGTCTTCGACAAGATCGAGGCCGAATACCGCGAGTTCCTCGGACAACTCGGCGTCGAGCCGACCACGTTTATCCCGATCTCGGCGCGCGAAGGGGACAACATCGCCACGCGCTCCGATGAGACCGGCTGGTACGACGGCCCCACGATCATCCAGGCACTCGATGGCTTCGAAGAGCCGCGCCACTCCAACGCTCAGGCGCTTCGCTTCCCCATCCAGGACATCTACCGCTTCGATCACCGCCGCGTCCTCGCTGGCCGCGTCGAGACGGGCACGATCAAGGTCGGCGACGAGCTGCTGTTCACGCCAGGGCAACGCAAGGCGCGCGTCAAGAGCATCGAGCGCTGGAGCAGCCCACCCTCCGACGAGGCACACGCTGGCGAATCGATCGGCATCACGCTCGACGAGCAGATCTTTGCCGAGCGCGGACACATCGCCGCGCTCGCAGACGCCGCGCCGCTGCAAACCAACCGCCTCAAGGCGAACCTCTTCTGGCTCGGGGATAACCCGATCGAGGAAGGCAAGACCTACAAGCTCAAGCTCGCCAGCCAGGAAACCCAGTGCCGCATCGAGAAGATCGAGCGCGTCATCGACGCCTCGACGCTCGACACACACACCGACGGCGCCGCGAGCAAGAAGGTCGACAAGAACAACGCCGCCGAGCTTATCATCCGCACGCTGCAACCGCTGGCGTTGGATGTGTACGGCGAGTTTGTCTCGACGGCGCGCTTTGTCCTCGTGGACGAGTGGGATGTGCGCGGTGGTGGCATCGTGACCGAAGGGTTGGCCGCGAGCGAGGACGCCTACGAGCTTGGTGGCGCAGCATGGGCCGCGCCAAACCCTGTCGAGCGCTTCAAGCGCAACCGCCACCGCGGCTGCATCGTGGCGCTCCACGGCGCCCCCGAGATCGAGCGCAAGCTGCTGCCGAGGTTGGAGCGCGCGCTCTTTAACCGAGGCATGCAGACCTTCACGCTCGAGCCTCGCCATATCGACCTCAAGCAGGCCGAGTACGATCCTCAGACGCAGGCGCTCGTCGCCAGGAACCTCGCGGCAGCAGGCGTCGTCTGCTTGCTCGATACGCCTATCGCGGAAGGTTCCTCGCTTCGCACCTTCCGCATGATCGCCGATGACGCGCGCACCGCGTTCATCGTCGCGCACCTGTCCGCATCCGATCGCATCCTCGAGCGCACCGGCAAGCGCGCGCGCCAGGAGGACGAAGAGATGTTTGGCGACGCCGACCTCCAGGTCGACCTCTCCGGCTCGCGCAGCGAAGAGGAGCAAGTCGCCGCCATCGTCGAGCAGCTTATCCCGCTGCTCCAGCGCTTCTGAATCCTCGCGCCGCCCCCTGGTGGTTCGAGGTGCGCACAGGCGCTACGACACCACCCGGCGATCCTGGCACGAAATTTTCAGCGCAGCTTTGAAAAAGGCCCCTGCGAGCAATCCTCGCAGGGGCCTTTCTTATGGCAGTGATTTGAAAATTTCGTGCCAGGATCGCGCGGGCCGCCAGCGTTTGTGGGCCCGTCACTCCGAAACAACCAGACTCACTGCGGCAAATCATCGAAGCTTCTGGCGCGAACATCTTCAGACATCACGCGCTGCTCGGCGACAAAATGCCCGTTCGCGTCGTACTCGCGGATAAAACGCTCGTAGCGACCATTCATCTTCACCTCGTCACCTGGCTTTAAAATATCCAGGTCTACCGCGAGCACGCCGACCTGAAGCACGGCATACTCGCCGCTTCCATCACAGAACCACCCGAGATCATGCGTTGGCGGGCGCGACTCTGCCAACTCCCCTCTGTGAACCAGGACGCCGTTATTGGCGTCAAAGACATGCGTGCTCGCATATGCTCCGCTTCCTAGCACGACAAAGACGCTGTCCTTGTGCTCGAAGAAGCAGCGAGTGACACCTGTTCGAACATCATCCGCAGTCACATCCCAACGCTGCCCCTTGTTCGCGATGAACTTGCGAAGCTTCGTCTCGCCGCCTTCATCGGTTCGCAAGGTGTAATGCACGTCCTCGCCATGATGTGAGGCCATGATTTGAAGCTCTCCATCACTACCCGGAGCTTGCAGCGCCGGACCGACCCGAGGCAACTCAGGATAGTGATCCAGCGAGTGCAGCGTGTGATTCGAAAGCATCTCTCCATCCGCAAGCCGCACGGTCTCGACAAAGCGACCGCTCGATTCATTGCCATAGATGTGGAGGACGTCATCCTCGTCCGTGCTTCTCCCGATGTTTGCCTGGATCTGGGTGTGGTACTCGCTGTGCGCGATGGGACCGAGCCCCTGCACGCCATGCTCCCAGAGTTGCTTGCCGGACTCGAGGTCGAACGCGAGCACCTCCGCCCCCGAAGCGTACGCGTGGTAACGCACGACGAGCAAGCGCTTGCTCCTCGCATCGGTCACGAGCACCGCGCGGTTGTATCGGCCAGCAAGGAACGTCTTCTTCCACGTCTCTGCTTTTGTGGCCTCGCGCTCATCCCCCAACTCAACCGTCGAACATGCAAGCCTGTCCTGGCCATCATCCGAAGCGACGAGATACTCGCACGTGTGCCGCTGTAACTGGCCTGGAAATGAGACAGAGGTCCTGGAGCGCGCCGGGATGCGACCATCACTCGCCACGTACCAGCGCCACACTGGGGGCGCGTCCTTTTCTTTCCTCTTTGTCCTGGAGGAAAACGCGACCTCGCGCCTCGCCCCAGGCTCTTCGACCGCGCTGGTTTCGGCGGGCGCCTCGGCGACAGGCGCAGCGTCCGTGGGAGACGTGGTGTCCTTCTGACATCCACACAGGCACGCGAGCAATCCCACCGCGAGCAAAAAGAAGATCGGCATGGATGGAGCGCTCATTTGTTCGTGAGCGTGAGCGTGTTCGTGACCTTGACTCTGGCCGCGCCCCAACGCGCGCCCGGAGCCATGAGCACTGCCTGATGCTCCTCCTCGTTCATGACGCGTATGTGCGCGACGAGCTCGTTCTCGAGCCCGAACTCGAAGGTCTCGTGAGGGAACCTCTCGCTCATCTCGATCCTTGCTCCCGGAGTGAGTTCGCGAACGTTGGAGGTCGGGACGCCGTGGTGAAGGACGAGGTTATTGTCGCGACGCTGCCACAACCACGCGCCCTCTTTCCCGAGATCGTCCGATGAGATGTAGGCCGAGCCGAGCAAGGCGCCATCCTCGGCTGACAGGGATTGGACGGCAGCGTTCTCCTTGCCAGGGATCAACATGAACACTCGGTTCCCATGCTCGCGGAAGCTGCTGATCTCGTCGAACGCATAGCCTGGAACCCGCTTGCTCCAGACGACGCTGTCATCGGTGGCGTGTTTGGTGAGGATCGCCTTCCCGCGCGCGTCCTCGGTCAAGGTGTAAGAGATGTCGCTGCCGCCATGCGTGCCATAGGCGCGCAGCTTGCCGCTCTTCTTGTCGAGCAAGGGCATGCTCGCGAGCAGCTCCGGGATCTCGGGGTAGCGCGACTCGACCACGTCATTGGAGGCGAGCGCGCCGCTGCTCAAATCTCGGCGCTCGATGTAACGCCCGCTGGACTCCCTGCCAAACACCACCAGATGTTCGCCGCCCAGACCTCGCTCGATGCGAACCTGGACCTCGTTGCGATACTTGCTGTGGCTTACAGGACCGAGCCCCTCGAGGTTCACCTTCCAGAGCTGCTTGCCACTTCGAATGTCGAACGCCATCGCCGTCGCGCCGGACGAGATCATGGAGTGATGCACCATGTAAAGGTGCTCCCTGTCGATGACCAGCGCGGCCTGATCGACAAACTGCCCATCCAGTTGCTTGGCCCACATCGCCGAGTAATCCTCTGGCTTCGGAGAGGTCTTCGCCAACGCCACAGCATCACACGTCACGCTCACATGATCCGAGTTCAACTCTCCGAGGAACATGCACCTCACGCGCGTTTCGCTCCCGGGCAACACGCCGAACGCCTCGCGTTGCGTGATCCCTTCGCGGCCGCTCTTATCGAGCGCCCACTGCCAGGTCGGCGCCCTCCTCTTTCCTCTGGGCGCGGCCTCCTTCTTTGAAGGGAACGCGACCTCGCGACCAGCTCCAGGCATCGCCTCTTCCGTTGCCTCGGCGCCCTCCTTTGCGGTCGCCTCCTCTTCCAGCGAGGACGCGGCGACCTCGGGCGTGTTTGCCACGGGGACAACCTCGTCGGGCTCCGTCGCATCGCAGGCAAACACCGTCAACGCGCAGAGCGATGAGAGGACGAACAGACGAGCGCACGCGCGCCGCGCATGAAGAGAGGAGAGTGAGGTATGGCTCATGGATGACTTCCGTGAGGTGGTTGCAAAGCGAGCGCGACGCTGTCCGCCCGAAGGTTCGAGGATGCAGGACAGAAACAATCGCGCTCGAAGGAGATGTTCCAGGAATGATTCAAGGGAGGAACTGCACGTTAAAGTGCGTGCGCCCTGTGCGTGGATCGAGCGCCTCGACGAACGAGTAATCTCGCGCCTCGGTGCCATGCTCTCGGATCTCAGATCCTTGCACCAGCAACACCTCGTGCAATTCGCCATCCTCGCCGCGATATGTCCCGACGAAGGTGTGCAGTTCGCGCTCGCGCAAGTCACCGCCAATCCTGGCGACCCCCTCGAGCTGATTGGCCCACAAGATCTCGCCATGATCGATGTCGATGGCCGTCACCAACGCGCCGCCTTCGCGCTCGTCGTAGGTGAGGATCTGGAGGATATCGGGGGTGTTCTTGTCCTGGAAGACGCGCAAGACATCGCCCGCCATGGTCAGGCGCCAGCGCGAGTTATCCCGAGAGTCGCGGCGCGTGATCTGGACCTCGTCGCCCTGCTTCCTGTGTGGGCGCTCGAGCCCCAGGTAGTGACCATCTGCGACGACGATGCGGCGCAGCTCCAACCCCTCGTCGAAGTCCTCCTGCAATCGCGTCAAGGACCCCATCATCGTCACGTTCCGCTGATCGAGCACGCCTCCACGCGCGGCGTCGAGGCGATACCCCGAGAGCACCGCGTCGCTAAAGATGTGCACATCGAGCACGCCATCCTCGAGGGTGGCCTGGACGTTGTTGGTGTACCAACCGTGACGATCGAAGTCCTCGAGCAGCTCGCGCCAGATGGGGAGCCCCGTCTCTAGCTCGACGGCGTACACCTCGCATCCTGTGACCAACCCCGTCGTGTGATAGATCACGTAGGCGATATCCCCCTGTCGCAAGACCTGCGCGCTGATCGGCGCCCTGGCCACCTTCGCGCGCCGCGCGGTCTCTCTGGGGAGGAAGCTCCAGAGGAGCTTGCCGGATGCATCCCTGCGCTCGAGCGCAGGGATATACTCCGCGCCGCGCGTGCCCCGCTCGCTGTGGAACTTGACCACCTCGAGCTTGCCATCCTCGAGCGTGGCGGACTGGTTGGTCTTGAAATCTGGCGTCTTGTTCCAGCGCCAACGCCACGCGAACTCACCAGCCTTGTGGTGCCGCACAGGTTGCTCGAAGCGCTTTGGCGCAAATGCTTTGTGCACCACGACTGCGGCGCTCCCCTCCTCCAGGATCTCGTCCTCGAGCGGGACCATCACCCGGTCCTGAGAGGGGGAGTCGATGGAGCTGATGATGGTTCGGGTGTCGAGCTGTTGCTTGCACGGCGCATGGGAGGGCGAAGATAGCGTGGCCTGGATGATGAAGATCGTCGGGAGGGTTGCAGTCAAGGCCAGGTGACGAGGTTTGATCGCGATCACGAGCAGCTCCTTCGGGTATCAGTCCAGTCCACGAGCGCGAGGCTTCTACAAACAGCAAAGCCTTCACAGCGCGCTATTCCCTCCTGAGTGTAACGTCTCGAAAGGATGAAAAAAAGAGCCGAGGGAGAGGTTCCCTCGACTCTTTCATCTCGTGCGCACGGTATGCGCCAGAGCGGTGCTCCTGCCTCGGCGCAACCTGCCTCAGCGCAAGTGATAGATCGCTTGCTGGCTATCCGCGGCGGGCTGGTATGTCACCGAGAACTCGCGGAACGCCTCGAGCGCGTCGTTTATATCCTTGTCCTCTCGGATCTCGAGCACGTCCACGCCGCATCGCCAGAGGAAGAACGCCTGATCGCGCAGAATATCGCCGTGCGCGCGAAGATCCTTCTTCCATCCATAGCGCTCGCGCAGCAGGCGAGCGTGCGAGTAGCAACGCCCGTCGGCAAACTTCGGGAAGTCGAGCGAGATCGCCGACAGGTGCTCGAAGTCTTCCAGGAGCTCCTTTGGATCATCATCCCCACGGAGCAACACGCCGACCTCTTCTGCGGCCTGGAGCAGCGCCTCGCGCTCTTGCTTCCAGCGCGCCAGCTCGACGATCACCTTGCCCCCTTCGGGCACCGCGTCCTCAGCGCCGAGGTACTCCCAGTCATCCTGAACGATCTCGCGGTTTCGGATCACATTACGCTGCGTCATACACTCGCTCCTTGAACTTGTCCGGCCCGATGCGCCGATAGGTATCGATAAATCTCTCGCCGTCCTCGCGCTCCTCGACATACACGTCGAGGACCTTGCCGACAGCGTCCGGCACGTCTCCCTTTGGCAGCGCTGGCCCGAGCCACTTGCCGAGCGACGCGTCATCGCTCGCTTCACCGCCGAGCATCAGCTGGTAGAACTCCTCGCCGCGCTTGTCGATCCCCAGAATCCCGATGTGCCCCACGTGGTGGTGCCCGCAGGAGTTGATGCAACCCGACATCTTGAGTTTGATCTCGCCGAGATCATAGAGGTAGTCGAGGTCGTCGAAGCGCTCGTAAATCGACGCCGCCACACCGATGCTGCCCGCGTTGGCGAGCGCGCAGAAGTCGAGCCCCGGGCAGCAGATCATGTCCGCCAGCGTGCCGACGTTTGGCGTCGCCAGCGCGTTCTCATCCAACGCCTCCCACAACGCCACGAGCTGGTTGGCGGGCACATCCGAGAACACCAGGTTCTGCTCGTGCGTCGTGCGCACGCGGCCAAAGCTGTAGGTGTCAGCCAGATCCGCCACCAGATCGAGCTGGGCGTCGGTGATATCTCCGGGAGGAACGCCCGGCGCCTTGAGCGAGAGCGTCACCGCGAAGTAACCCTCGACCTTGTGCTCGTGCACGTTGCGCTTGTACCAACGCGCGAACTTCGGGTTGCTGCTGGCGAACGCCTCGACCTCGCTCACATCCCCCGGCTCGTCCGAGTAATCGGGCGCGACAAAGTACGCCGAGACGCGGTCGATCTCTTCCTGCGTCAGATGCAGCGCGGAGTCCTTGATCTGCTCCCACTCCTCCTCGACCTGGCGCTTGAACTCCTCGATCCCGAGCGAGCGCACGAGGATCTTGATGCGCGCCTTGTACTTGTTGTCGCGGCGCCCGAACAGGTTGTAAACGCGGAGGATCGCCTCCGTGTAAGAGAGCAGGTGCTCCTTGGGGAGGAACTCGGTGATGACCTCTCCGATGATCGGCGTGCGGCCCATGCCGCCCCCGACGATCACCTCGAACCCGCGCTCTCCGGCCTCGTTCTCGACGATGCGGTAGCCGATGTCGTGGAAGCGCACCGCCGCGCGGTCGCGCGTGGCGCCGGTCACAGCGATCTTGAACTTGCGCGGCAGGAACGAGAACTCCGGGTGGAACGTGCTCCACTGGCGCATGATCTCGCAGTAGGGGCGCGGGTCCTCGATCTCATCGCCAGCGATCCCTGCGAAGTGGTCCGCCGAGATGTTGCGGATGCAGTTGCCGCTCGTCTGGATGGCGTGCATCTCCACGTGCGCGAGCTCCTCGAGCAGGTCGGGGACCTCTTGCAGCTTTGGCCAGTTGTACTGGATGTTCTGACGCGTGGTGATGTGACCATAACCCTTGTCATAATCGCGCGCGATCTTTGCGAGCGTGCGCACCTGATCCGACGAGAGCAAACCGTAAGGGATGGCGACGCGCAGCATGTAAGCGTGGCGTTGCAGATAAAGTCCATTCATCAGACGCAGCGGGCGAAACTCATCCTCGGAGAGCTCGCCGGACATGCGCCTCTCGACCTGGCCGCGAAACTGCGCGACCCGCTCGTAGACGATCTTGGAGTCGTAGTTGTCGTATCGATACATGGGATAACACCTCTTTCAGGTGGTTGTTTGCTTGCAACGTCTGCAAAAGCGAGCGCGTGATGGGAAATCACCCGTGCGCGGCAATGGAGGTCAACTGTGCGGAGGCGGCCTCGGTCACGACCGAGAGCTGGTCTCTCAACGCGACGACCTCGCCGACGACAAAAACCGCTGGCGAGCGGATGCCAGCCTGACGAACCTTCCAGGCGATGTCAGCGAGGGTGCCGGTGACGACCTCCTGGTTTTGGCGGGTGCCCTGTCGGACGATCGCCGCCGGGGTAGAGGCGTCGCGCCCCGCAGCGAGCACGCGCGAGATGATCTTCTCGAGCTTCTTGACGCCCATCAGGAAGACGATCGTGCCGCCCGCGGCGGCGATCTTCTCCCAAGACTCCTCGAGATCATCTTGCTCCGAGCGCGCGCTCATCCCGGTCACGACGGTGAAGTGCGTGCTGACGTGACGGTGTGTGACGGGGATATTTGCCGCCGCTGGCGCGGCGATGCAGCTCGAGATCCCAGGGACGATCTCACAGGGGATGCCCTGCTCGGCCAACGCGATGGCCTCCTCGCCGCCGCGCCCGAAGACAAAGGGGTCTCCCCCCTTCAGGCGCACGACGCGCGCGCCCTGGCGTGCTTCTTTGATAAGGAGCGCGTTGATCACCTCTTGCCCGGTGGCCTTGCCGCCGGGGATCTTGCCGACATTGATCAGGCGCGCGCCATCAGGACAGAGCGCGAGGATCTCATCGCTGACGAGGTTGTCGTAGAGGACAACCTCGGCGCTGGCGAGCAGGCGGCCCGCTTTGATCGTGAGAAGTTCAGGGTCGCCAGGGCCTGCGCCGATGAGCGCGACAGGCGATGGATGGGGGAGAGCCTTCATAACGCGATCCTCGATATAGAGAGCAAATCGAACAGCATGACCTCGCCAATCCTCGCCATACATGCACCTTACAGGTGGGTGACAGATGTCGAGATCCGTGCATAAACAGGACAATACCAGATAAAACCTACCAATCAAGTAGGATTTATGAAGATTGGCTCCCCCGCATATCTTCTGCTCGCGAGGAACACAGGGCATTTGATTCACGCGAACGTGTGCTTTAATTAAGATCCGCTGCGGGGAACCGCACAGACATCACTGCCCGATCGAGAACATACGCGATGAATCGCCTGCGATGACTCACGCAAACCTCGGTAAAACGGCGACCTTGATGCGCGAACGTGCATCAATACCCATGACAAGATGTCGAGAAGACTTGCAGGACGTCGTTAAACCGACCTGAACGCGATGTATCGAAGACAACCCCGGACGCTGACCCGAGTGGCTTTGCTCGACCCATGAATAAACGCGACTATTACACGATCCTCGGGGTGGAGAGGCTGGCGAGTGACCAGGAGCTCAAGCGCGCCTACCGCGCGCTCGCCAAGAGATACCACCCCGACCTCAACCCCGGAGACGCCCGCGCCGAGGCCGAGTTCAAGGCGGTCGCCGAGGCTTACGAGGTCCTCCAGGACCCCAAAAAGCGCCAGACCTATGACCGCTTCGGTCACGAGGGCCTCGAGCCAAGGCGACAGGCCACGGGCGCAGGCTTTGAAAAGGTCGAGGAGATCTTCGAGCAGTTCAACGATCTGTTTGGCGATGTCTTTGGTTTTGGAGAGGAGCAACGTCAAAAGCGCGAAGAGGCCGCGCGTCGCGGCAAGGATCTGACCCACACCCTCGAGCTGACCTTTCTCGAGGCGATCGAGGGCGCGCGCAAGACCGTCACCATATCGCGCGAGGAAGAGTGCGAGCGTTGCACAGGCAGCGGCGCAGAACCGAACACTCAGATCATCACCTGCGAGCGTTGCCAGGGCAGCGGCGAGGTCACGCACAAGCAGATGTTCTTCGCGGTGAGCTCGACCTGCCCTGATTGCAAGGGCAAGGGTGTCATCCTCCCCTCCCCTTGCGTCGAGTGCGGCGGAGAAGGTCAGTTCGTCGAGTCGAGGCAACTCATCGTCACCATCCCGGCAGGCGTCGAGGACGGCTCGCGACTGCGCATAAAGAACGAAGGCGCGCCAGGAAGGCAAGGTGGTGAGCGCGGTGATTTACTCGTCGTCCTTAACGTCAAGGAGAGCGAACTCTTCGAGCGCGACGGCCTCAACTTGCACCACCGCATATCCATCAGCTTTATCCAGGCCGCGCTCGGGTGCACGCTGCGAATCCCGACGCTCGAGGAAGGCATCTATCACGAGCTCGAAGTGCCTGCGGGCGCGCAGTTTGGCGACATTCACAAGCTCGAAGGGCTCGGCGTCACGAAGTTGATGCAGGGGAAGATGCGCCGCACAGGAAACCTGTTGGTGCACCTTATGGTGACGACGCCACAAGACCTGAGCGCGCGCGAGCGCGAGCTCTTGAGCGAGCTCGCCAGCTTGCGCAACATCGACCTCGGCGCCTCGCCAAAGATCCCCGAGGTCACGACCCGAGAGAAGCTCGAGCTGATCGAAGGGGAGTGATTCCCCTCACTCGATGGCGACCCCCTCGTCATTGGCGAGCTTCTTGAACCGGGCGATCTCGTCCTTCATCTTCAACTCCTGAAAGTCCTCGATCGCGGCGCGGTAGTGCTGCGCCCTGTCTCTTGGTTGGAGCAGGATAAGGGTGCGCCACGAGCGCGCCAGCTCCTTTTTGGCGTCACGCACCATCGCGCGCTCGATAATGCGTTGGTGAAGATCTGGTGAGAACGGGTTCACGTCCACCCAGCGCATCAACGCATCCCAGGCGCCATCCTCGTCTCCCTCCGTGCTCGCGAGCTCGAAGCGCGCCCTGGCCAGGTTCGCGTCGTGCTGATCCAACATGTAGAGTTCGCGCAAGGCTTCATCAGCCAGCGCGCGATCGCCGAGGTTCTTGGCGAGTTGCCCGAGCTCGTACCACGCCGCGACGCCTCCCTCGTAAAGTTGCGTCGCGGAGGTCAGGTGCACCATCGCCGTCTGCGTGTCTCCCATCTGGAGGGACGCGCCCGCGAGGAACATCCTCAAGCCATAACCATCGCGCTCCGCCTCGAGGATGCGGTCGCCATAGTCGAGGACCGCCTTGGCGTCGAGTTGGTAAGCCCGAACGATCAAGGCCGCGTAGTTAACCTCCGGGTCCTTGTCCGTGATGGCGAGCGCGCGATCGAGCGACTTGTTCGCGCCCTTGCTGTCATTGCCGAGGATCTTCGCGACGGCCAACTTCGCGTGCGCTCTGGCGTCGAGCTCATTGAGTTTGATGGCGCGCTCGAGTTCCTTGACCGACTCCAGGCTATCGACGTCGAAGGTGAACTGGTTCTCGAAGTTCATCAACCGGCGCTCGAGCCAGGTCGCGAACCTCTTGTCATACTCGGCCACGCTCACGCCGAGCACGCCCGAGAGGACCTTCTCGGTGTCATTGTGCTCGGCCCACCCTTGCAACATCGCGACGATTTTATCGAAGCCCCAGGTCTCGGCGGTGAAGTGCACCGCCAGGCTCGCGAGGTGATAGGCTCGCAGGATCTCGACATGCGAGCGCGCGTGCGTGAACCCGAAGTCGAGCTCGAGCACGCTCGGGATCTCTCCCCTGAAGACCTTGATCGCGAGCTCCCTGTCATGATGGCGCTGCCAGGCAGGGTCCCAGACGTTGGTCTCGTACTCGGCCAACCCCTCGGTGAACCAACGAGGCACGCGCGACTTCGAGATCTGCAAGTGATAGACGTGCGCCAGCTCGTGCCAGACGACCTGCCTCCAGTTGAAGTTCCCATCGGACGGGCTCCTCACCGTCACCACGCGCCCGAAGCAAATCCCATGCGGTGAGACATGCGGCAAGCCGACGCTGCGCACCGAGAAGGTCGTCGTGTCAGGATAGATCTCGACGGCCAATCCGGGCTCGGGCGCGTACTTGTATTTCTTGGTAAACACCTCGAGCGCGCGCTCGACCACAGGCCCGACGAACAGGTTCACCAGCTCGAACTCGCGGTTGTGTGCGCGGACCTTGTACCCTGGGTACTCCTTGAACGAGTAAGACGGCATCGTCTTCTCGTAGAGCTCGACCATGTTGTAGACGCGCACGTTGTAAGGATCGATGTCGAACGCCTTGTTCAAGTATTCGACGGCCTCGTCCTCGCGGTTGATGCGCGAGAGCCCGATGCCCAGGCCCACGAGCGCGACAGGGTTCTTCGGGTCGATCGCGAGCGCCTTCTGGTAGAGCTCCATCGCCTCGACGTAGCGGTGCACCATGACCCCGTAATCGGCCACGCGCGCCCAGAAGGTCGCGTTCTTGGGGTTGAGCTCCATGACCTTTGCCGAGGATTTGGCAAACCCAGCCTCATCATCCGCCAGGTAATCACAGATCGCATTCACCGTCAGCGCGTCGACATGCTTCGGGCGCTTCTTCAAGATCCTCCCTGCGGCCTTCCTCGCCTCATCACAATCACTGTCTCGAATGGCGAGGTGCGCGCGAAGTGTCCATAACTCGGGGTGCTCCGGCGCGACGCTCTCGGCCTTGTCGAGCAAGGGCATCACGTTGTCCGAACGGTTCGACGAGGCCATCTCGATGGCAGCCCTCCCGATCAGCGCGCGTGGATGGTTGGCGTTGATTTTTAACGCCTCCTCGAAGTTCTGGTTGGCGTCAGCGAGGTTGTATTTCTCGAGGAACAACTCCCCCCAGTAGACCAGGGCGTCGATATTCTTGCGATCCTTCTCGTAGGCTTGTTGGAAGGCGTAGTTGGCATCGTCGACCCCACCGACGGCGTGCATCGCGCGGCCGAGCAGCACGAGGGAATCACTCGTGGCGAGGTTGCCGTTGTTGTAGAGCTGCGTGAAGTGCTCGAGGATCGGGGACGCCTCGGAGAGCTTGCCTTGCTGTTGCAGGATGAGCCCGAGTTCGAGCCGGATGGCGTGCGCGTTGGGGTAGGTCTTGAGCGTCTCGCGCAGGCGCACCTCTCCCTCCTTCCATTTCCCTCTGGCGATGTCGTAGCGCGCGAGCGCGAGGTTGGCGTCGATCTTATCCTGATCGAGCGAGGCGCCATCGAGCGCGACGCGAGCAAACCTCGCGGCGTCATCGAGCGCCCCCTCCATCTCGGCGAGCGTGGCGCGCGCGAGCAAGCTCTCGGTGTCGTCATGTCGGAGGGCGTATTGCCTGGCGAGCTCGTAGTCCCCGCTCTCCATCGCAGCGCGCAGCGCCGAGGTTGGCCCCTCGCGCTCCTGCGCGTGTGCCACAGGGGTGCTCGCGTCAAGTGCTTGCCACGCGGCGCCAAATGCCACCGTGACCATCAGCGCGCTCCGAATCCATGCTGCTGTCTTGCGTCTCATCTCGGCTCTATTTGCTTGCGGGTTTTGGCGCGGTTTCCCGCGCAGAAGTCATCATCCTCAATATAACGCGCGAGACGCACGAGACCATCCAGCTTGTTGAATCTCGCGCCGCCAGAAAACCATCGCGATGGAAGATGCGGGTCGCTACAATGGGAGTGATTTTCATGAACTTATTATTCTATGCGACAGGTTACATGATGCGACCCACATCGAACAAACAGCTCCTCCTCATCCCGTCGGCAATGCTTCTGGCTGCGTGTGCGTCGGATTACGAGCACCCGACTACAGATCCACCGCCACCAGACAGGGTCATCGAGGAGCCGAGAGGTCTCTTCGATCCCCCGATACAGGCAGACCGAGCAAGAGACCTCCCTGCCTATGATGTCCGCTCCGCGACGCGCGATGCGCGCCCCGTCGGGAGCGAAGACCTCGTCCTCGTGGAGGCGCGAAACATCGCCATCGCGTCCGACGCCACCACAGATGCGCTCTACATCGTCGACCTCGTCAACGAGACGCTCAGGAAGAAGGTCTTCCTGGGCGAAGACGCCTGGCCAGGGAGGCTTTCTGCCGCAGAGGAGAGCTTCTATGTCGTCCTGCGAGGAGCTGACGAGCTGGTAAAGCTCGACTATGAGGGGAACATCATCACGCGCTCGCGCACATGCTCGGCGCCTCGTGGCGTCACCCACGACCCGTTCCGGGACAAGGTCTGGGTGAGTTGTGCATCGAGCGCGCTCGATGGCTTCGAGCCAGACACGCTCGAGAGGACGAGCAGATTTTACGTCAAACCCGACCTGCGCGATATCGTCGCGAGCAAGACCGGGCTCTACCTCTCGACATTCCGCGACGCGGAGGTCTTGCGCGTCAACCCCGCGACTGGCGACATCTTGCAGAGCGCCCATGCGCCCTCTCCCGTCGTGGGCACCAGCATCCCTCCCGAGCAACTCGTGAGCACGATGTGGAGGTTCGCGGCAACAACCGATGGCAAACTCATTTTCAGCTACCAACGCACGAACCCCAGGCCACTCCTCGTGGTCGATGAGGACACCATACCGCCTGCCATGGAATCCACTGGACGGGACGAATCTGAACCACCTCATGAGATAGACATCCTTGGGCTCAGCGCAGGATATGGCTCTGACTCTGCGGATTGCCTCGACGGCCCGTCGGGTTCGATTGTCGCCGTCGGCACGATCAAGCCAGAGGGCGACTTCGAGTTTCTCGCGACGGATTGCGTGTCAAAACCGATCGTGGTCGATGTGGACCTCGGCCACTGTAGTGAGCTCGTGGCGACCTCGGGCGCCGCGAGAATCACCGAGCCCCGCCAGGGAGAGGAGACAGGCGCCGACAGGATGAACTTCGGGTCCAACAACAGCTGCTCGCAGTTTACTGAAATCACTCGAGGCCATCAGGCGCTCGCCAGCGCCTTCAAGAACGAGGCGAGCGAACAGCTCGTCCTCGCTCGCCGCGACAGCCTCTACCTCGCACTCCCCGACGGGAAAACCATCACGCTCGAAGAGGAGAGCCCCGCGTCATTGGGGCACCTGTTGTTTCACGGGGACACAGGCACAGGGATCGCGTGCGCGAGTTGCCACCCTGAAGGGGGCGATGATGGGCACGCGTGGAAATTCGCGCGTCCCATCTTCGTGGGCTCAGATCTCACGGGCTTCGACACGGTCACGCGGCGCACGCAGAACCTGCGCGCAGGGATCAAGGGGAAGCTGCACTGGGATGGCGAGTTCGATGACATGGCGGGGTTGATGAACGATGTCTTCTCGCGTCGCATGGGCGGCTTCGACATCATCACCACCGACGCTGTGGCGCTCGAGGATTGGCTCGGGACCCTCGCCCCCGAGCCCAACCTGATGCTCCCCGCCGAGAAACAACTGCTCGTGACGCGTGGCGAGCAACTCTTTCAAGAGGCGGGTTGCGCGGGGTGTCACTCGGGCAACATGTTCACCGACTACGAGTTGCACGATGTGGGCACGGGCGGCATGCGCAAGACGCCGACGTTGCGAGGCATCGGGCAACGCAACCTTTTGATGTCCGACGGTTGCGCGAGCACGCTCGAGGGGCGCTTTGATGTCGAGTGTGGTGGAGGTGACAAGCACGGCACCACATCGAACCTCTCCGAGGAAGACAAGGACGCGCTGGTGGCCTACCTCGAGAGGCTTTGACATCTGAGATGGCATCTTTTCACCACGACATCTCGAGAGACATTTTCAGACAGGTCTCGAAGTTCTCCCTCGAATGAAGTAAACTGGTGCCACGTTCCGATTTGGAACCATACCGTACTCGACATAGTGTCCATTTACTCATTTATTACGAGGACATGCTCATGCGTTCATTTACGAAGACGTGCACCCTGGCGTGTGGATTGTTGGTGCTTCTTGGCGCCTGCGAGATGGATGAAGAAGAACAGACCACCGACGAGCCGATTGTCGATGGCGTCCGCGATCCATCAAATTCACCTCCGCCGGTCACGGAGCCAGAAGACTTCGTCAACAACCACGTCACCAGCGAACCTCTCGAGCGACCGGCGGGCTTTCCCATCTTCGAAGCCTCTGGAGAGCACCCCAAAACACAACCGATGGGGAGTGAGGATCTCGTCGTCATCGACAAGACCACTGCGTTTGCCTCTGACGCGACGACCGATGCCATTTACATCGTGGACCTCGAGAAGAAGGAGCTCGCGCACACGGTCTCTTTCGAGGAGGGCTCCTGGCCAGGCAGAATGGCGACGACCACAGATGGCGTTTACGCGGTGCTTCGTGGCAGCGGCGAGCTCGTGAAGGTCAACCTCGATGGCCAGATCACGCGCCGCGCTCGTGTATGTGATGCGCCGCGTGGCGTGGCAATGGACAACACGCGGGGCAAGGTCTGGGTCGCCTGCGCTTCGAGCGAGGTCGTCGCCCTGGAACCAGAATCACTCGTGCTCGTCGACACCTTCCATGTGGACTCTGATTTGCGCGACGTCGTCGCCAACTCCAGAGGACTCTATGTCTCGAGGTTTCGCGCCGCGCAAATCCTACGACTCGATCCCGTCAGCGGCGCTCTCATCGAGCGGCGCACGCCGCCAAGCGTCGCGATGGGCGAAGGGTCACCGACCATAAACACGCTCTGGCGCATGGTCGACAGGAGCGATGGGAACCTGATCCTTAGCTATCAGGAGAGCGCGCTGCATCCGCTGTTTATCACGGAGCCAGATCCAGACCCGATGGAGATGCTCCCTCCGGAGGGGTATGGGAGCGGGGGCGTGTGTCGATCGGGCGCGGTGTCTTCGGTTCTTGCTCTCGTCGCGACCGCTGATGATGGCGCGATCGAACAGATGTATCCCGAGTGCAACTTCGGAGGATCGATGGCGGTCGACATCGACGACGCGGGCTGTCACATCGGGATGCCTCTCTCTGGCGCACCGCTCATCTCGGATCAAAGCGCCAACGGCCCATCCAACAACAGCATCATGGGCGACCCGACGTGCCCTCCTGTCACCAGGCCACATATCCACCACACGAAGCTCGCGGCGGCGGTCATTCGTCACAGTGAGACCGAGATCCAGCACCTCGTCTTGACGCGCGGTGAGGCGCTCTACATCTCGAGCTCGAACGGAAGCGCTGGTCGCGAGGGGATCGAGCTGGTCGAGGAGAGCCCGGCACACATCGGGCACGTCCTCTTTCATGGAAACACGGGCGCAGGGATCGCGTGCGCGAGCTGTCACCCGGAAGGGGGCGATGACGGGCAGGCGTGGAAGTTCTTCAAGCTCACCAAGTTCGAAGAGTTCGAGTTCACGCGGCGCACCCAGAACCTGCGCGGTGGGCTCGAAGGGAAGCTGCACTGGGATGGCGAGTTCGATGATGTCGCGGGCCTCATGGACGACGTCTTCTCGAGGCGCATGGGCGGCTTCAAAATCATCGAACAGGACGCGGACGCCATCACGCACTGGCTCGGACAACTTCAACCCGAACCAGGCATGACGCACGCGCCAGATCAGCAAGCGCAGGTGGCGCGCGGCGAGCAACTCTTCGAGGAGGCGGGTTGCGCGGGGTGTCACGCAGGCTCGATGTTCACCGACTATGAATTGTACGACGTGGGCACGGGCGGCATGCGCAAGACGCCGACGTTGCGCGGGATCGCGAACAGGACGCGGCTGATGTCCGACGGTTGCGCGAGCGCGCTCGAGGGGCGCTTCGATCCCGACTGCGGCGGCGGAGATATGCACGGCACAACCTCCGGGTTGAGCCATGAAGACAAGGACGCGCTGATCGTCTACCTCAAGACACTTTAAATCGACTGCTCGCTCGAGGACATCTTCATGAACGCATACAGGCTCGCCATCATCTCCTCAGCGGTCGCGCTATCGCTCCAGCTCGGATGCACGAGGGACGATCAACAATCACCAGCGCCAACCCCAGGGACCGGGCAAGACCCAGCCCACGAACAGGAGGACCCCTCCGGGCTCATCGAAAAGTCGAGGCCGTTGGGGAGCGAGGATCTATTGATCTGGGACACCCAGGCGATCATCGCGGCCTCGGATGGGAGCACGGACGCGGTCTACTTCGTCAACCTCTACAAGAACGAGCTGGCGCACACCATCCAGTTCGAGGATGACGCCTGGCCCAGTCGCATGGCGACGAGTGACGAGCGGCTTTATGTGATTTTGCGAGGTTCTGGCGAGCTCGTCGAGATCGATCCTGGCGGATCGATCTCTCGACGCGTCGCCGCCTGCGCTGCGCCCAGAGGGGTGGCGGTGGATACCTCGCGGGAGATGATCTGGGTCTCCTGCGCCTCGAGCGAGCTGGTCGGTTTCTCACTCGACACCCTGGAGCGCGAGAAGACGTTTCACGTCGCCCCCGACCTGCGCGATGTCGTCGCCAACGAGAAAGGTCTCTTTGTCGCCAGATTTCGCACCGCCCAGGTGTTGAAGATCGATCCCGATGACGGCGCGATCTCGAGGAGCATGACCATGAGGGCGACCTCGGTCGCCGTGGGGTACTTCGCGAAGGACATGGTCAACTCGCTCTGGCGCATGACACAAAACTCAGAGGGGGATCTGCTGGTCAGCTACCAGCAGTCGGTGCCCTCCCCTCTCGAGCTTTTGATTCCCCCCACGCCAGACCCCATCGTGGTGGAGCAACCCACGGTGTATTACTTCGCGAACCAGAACGAGAATAACTGCACGCCGGGGTTGGTGCAGTCGGTGCAATCCAAGATCCGCGTCCTCGCCACGGGGGACATGGAGCGCGAACCCCCAAGGTGCATGAACCAGAGCGCGCTCCCCATCGACATCGACGAGGACACCTGTGGCAAGGGGCACGTCCTCTCTGGCGCGGTGCAGCTTCCCGAGTCCCCTCCCAACAATCCCATCCCCAACCGGCGAAATGGCTCGCCCTGCATCAAGACCCTCTCGGTCGCGGATGAACACATCCGGCTGGCGGCGGTCACGGACAGCGAATACGAGAGCCAGATCATCCTCGCGCGAGGTTCCGACCTCTACCTCCGGGTTTCGGCATCGCGACACCCCGATCTCGAGATCATCCTGAGAGAAGAGAACCCGATGCATCCCGGACAGCGCATGTTTCACACGGACACGGGTATCGGGCTCGCGTGCGCGAGTTGCCACCCTGAAGGGGGCGATGATGGGCACGTCTGGCGTTTCGCGACGTTGAGGAAGGATGGCTCGGTGGAGTCGATCCAGGAACGGCGCACGCAGAACTTACGGGGTGGCATCCAGGGCAAGTTGCACTGGGATGGTGAGTTCGAGGATATGGACGAGTTGATGGATGAGATCTTCGTCTCGCGCATGAGGGGGAGGTTCACGACAGCAAAAGCCTCCGAGTTCATGCGGCACTGGCTCGACCTCCAGGCGCCGGAGCCAGGCATCACGCTCACACCGCAGCGGCGTGATTTGCGGGTGCGCGGCGAGGAGGTGTTCTCTCAGGCGGGTTGCGCGGAGTGTCACGTGGGAGAGATGCTCACGGATTATCAGTTCCACGATGTGGGCACGGGCGGCATGCGCAAGACGCCGACGTTGCGCGGGGTCGCCAGCCGCGCGCTGCTCATGTCCGACGGTTGCGCGAGCACGCTCGAGAAGCGCTTCGAACCAGGTTGTGGTGGAGGTGACGAACACGGCACCACATCGAACCTCTCCGAGGAAGACAAGGACGCGCTGGTGGCCTACCTCGAGACCTTGTAGTCGGCCCGGTGGTTTCGGAGTGACGGGCCCGCAAATGCTGGCGGCCCGAGCGATCCTGGCACGAAATTTTCAAATCATTGGAGATAGAAAAGCCCCCTGCGAGTAATCCTCGCCGGGGGCTTTTTCACAAGCTGCGCTGACAATTTCGTGCCAGGATCGCCGGGTGGTTTCGTAGCGCCCGTGTGATCCTGTTTGAAGCAGCGATCAAAGGCCGGACAGGATCTGCCACTTGTCGTCGGCTTGCTTCAAGGTCACGCGGTTGACCTCGACGCCAGCGTCCCAGGAGACCTCTTCGCCGATCTTGAATTGGTAAGCGTAGCGGTACTCGTAGTCGACGAACGCCTCGTCGCGCTCGATCTCGACGCTCTTGACGACGATGCGATACTGGATCGACTCGGCGTGGTTGGCGAGCATCTCGAAGAGGTTGTCGAGCTGCTCGCGGCCGTAGTCATCGCGCGTGGTGTTGGTCGTCGATGCGTTGTCGTAGTAATCCTTTGAGATGATCCGGTCGAGCGTGCCGAAGTCCTTTTTGACGAGCGCCTGGCGGTATTTTGCCATGACGTCGAGGATCTCGCGGTTTTCGACCGTGTCCTTGATCTTGGCCTCCTCGTCGATGCGAAAGTCTGCGTCCTCCACATAAAACTCATCACTGCGGATAAACTCCGAAGCGCAGCCGGTCATCGCCACGCACGTGACGCCGAGGGAGAGGAGAAGGGCAAATCGAATCAACCATTGGTTCAAGCGCATATGATCAATACTCCACGTAGGAAGGTCATCTCTGTGGCGAGTTCTCGGTGTAGCAACGGGGAGGGTTCACGAGAAACTCTTTCTGCGGAACCATCCAACCGTGGGGCGCTATTCCTTGCGCCGCCAAGCGACCCTACCGAGCCACTCGCGCGACTTGGTTTTTAGTCGACTCGAGTCCGATTCTGCAAGCTCTTTGAACAACCTGCTCGCTTCATCCAGATCCCCGAGGTGATAGAGCGAGGTCGCGTGCATGTATTTGAGCTCCTCTTCGAGCTCTGGCGAGGGGAGCGTGGCGCCAACAGGAGGCATCAGATCCCTGGCCTCTCGGTACAGGTCAGCCCCCCAGAGGCGGCGCGCGGCGAGGTAGGCGGCGAGCTCGTTGTCGGGCGTCTTCATCACCCAACGCATCGGGTAATAGAGGGCGGCGTCAGCGCGCGGTTTATCGAGCAGGTAGGATCTGGCCAACTCGCGCGTCTGGTTATAACTGGGCGCGAGCAAGGCGCGCTTGACCTGAAGTTCGCGCCGCGTGACCTCGGGGACGCCGACCGCTTCGCACTTGGCGTAGGTCTCTGCGGCGCGCGCGAGTTCTCCACGACGCCAGTAAATATCACCGCGCAGGTGCTCGAGTTGCACGCGCTCGGAGGGCACGAGCTTCTCGTTCTCGAGCAACACGCTCAGGCGCTCGAGCGCTTCCGCGTCGCGATCTGCCGAGACGAGCAGCTCTGCGCGCTCGAGCTGGTAGCTCGTGTTGCGAGGATCGAAGTCGAGGATCTCATCGCGAAGCGCCAGCGCGAGCGTGACATCACCGCTATCTTCCGCGATCCGCGCCTGACGCCTCATCTCGGCGATGGTGCGAGCGCAGACCTTGCCAAAGATGCTGGGGCGCTCGTAGTAATAGCGCGCGAGCTCGAGGAGATCCTCATCGACGGTGATTTCGTCGATGAACACCTCCCACTCACCGACGAGCACATCGGCGGACTTGCCATACGCCTTCTGAAAGTCCCCACCTCTGTAGGCGATCTTGAACTTCTCGATGCCATAGGTCGCCACCAAGAATCGAACAAACGATCCCATCAAGGTGTAAGCGCGACCGCTCGATTGCGTCCAGAAGCCCCCTGCCCCGACCAAACCACGGATATCAGGCGCGATGTTTAACCTGCGCATCGCGGCGCTCGCCACATGCGGCGGGAGCTCGCTGGCTGGCCAGTCCGCCGCGGTAGCGATCCCCTCGACGAGCCCCATGTTGACGCCGATTCCATTCTGCATGCTCAGCTTGAGCGGCCCGGCGCCAAAGGGCTCCGTGAAGACGTGCGCGAGCTCGTGGGCGAGCAAGTGATCGCCGTAATCTCGCCACATGATGTGAATCTCGCGCAGCCAGATCTTGGCGATCAGCGTCCTGCGCGCGCCCATCAGGTTCCCCTTCGTCTCGGTGTCAGGGTAGACGAAGCTGTGCACCTTACGCCCATGCAGGGCGACGGGATCGGTGCCAAAGTACGCCTTCATCTCGGCGTAGCGGTATTCGTGATCCTCGATAAGCAGGGGGAGTCGTTCGGTATAGGAGCTTCGCAAGGGGTAGTGGATGATAAAGTGATCGGTCTCGATCCTACCGCCGAGAGTTTTCGCGATGGTCTCGCGGTCGATCCTGACGCCAAAGTCTTGCTGGAACCACCCCATCCCGCTCCAGATCGCGCCCATGGTCATGGCGAGCGCGAGGAACCTGCGCGCGCGTTGAAAGCCGCCACCAGCCAACCAACGTCGCGCGGCCTCGAGCCCCCAGACAAGCGTCATCACGCCCGCGACGTTCATCGCGCGGTACCACACCAGGCTCGGGGGGATCGAGAGCGCCTCGTCATAGATCGAGCCGCTCAGGTAACCGATCAACCACTGGTGGCCATTGATAGGAGGTTGCGTGGCGATGTGCCACCCGAGCATCAGCCCATCACCGAGCAAAACCGCACACGAAGCCAGCGCGCGCGCCCACGTCCTCTTCAAGAGAGCGGAGATGACCCAGGCCGAGGTTTGACCGATCAGGATGGCGACGGGTGAGATCAGCAGGAAGAAGAGCAACCCCGTCCCGAAGTCGCAGTTGACCACCCGAAACACGTTGAGTGAGAGCAACAGCAGCGGCGGGAGCAGGAGCACGAGGTGCTCGAGCAGCAACCGCGCGAAGCGGCGTTGCAGCTCTTCTGCATCGGGAGAGGAAAAGGAGAGCGGACCTCTCTCGAGGTCTTTCAGCGCGCGCGAGGTGAGGATGGCGGTCATAAAACCGCCGATGACGCCGACCGCAGCGCTCGATTCGTAGCCGAGGATATTGAACAGGGGGACAAGGCAAAGGATGACGCCGAGCAGCGCCATCACGACGAGCCCGATAATCAGATCGCGGCGGCGTCCATGATGAGCTGGCGCTGGCGAGTTTTGTGGCTCGCTCGGGCTGGCCCGCTCGATGTCATCGGAGGGGTTTGTAGTCATCGCGTGGTGCGTTCAGCAGCTCCATCTGCATGCCCGATTGAATCCCAGCTCGCTCCGCTTCGCCCGCGACCAACTCGAGGACAAAGCGCGAGGGTTTGCCAGGAGTGCGAGGCCCGAGCGTGAGTGGCTCGGCGCCCTTGACGATCCCGACGACCTTGCCGCTCGTGTCAATAAAGACCATATCGAGCGGAATGTAGGTGTTCTTCATCCAGAAGCTCAGGTCGCGATCTCCTGGAGGATAGACAAACAACATGCCCCAGTCTTGCTTCATCGTGGGGCGATACATCAACCCGCGCATGCGCTCGGGGTTGTTCACCGCGAGCTCGGAGTAATAGCGCGAGATCTCCTTGCCATCCTTGCCTTTGAACACCACCACAGGGGTCTTCTCATCATGCACCCCGGTCATCGCGGGAGGCACAGCGCAGACCTTGTCCTCGCCGATGCAGCGCAAGTACCCAGGGCACCCCTGATCATTGAGGCAGGCGCTCCCCTTGGCCGCCTTCATCTCCTCGGCGATCGAGGGCTTGACGGCAGGCGGCGGCGAGGTCTCCTTTGGTGGCGCGGGCGCCTTGGAGGCGCCTGAAGTGGAGGTCTCTTCAGGCGTGGTAGTGGTCGCGGCGGTGGTTTCGGGAGCGTTCGCGCGCGCGTCATCGCGAGCGCGGTTTTTCTCACACCCGGCACCGATCGCCAGCGCGCAAAGTGCGCTGGCGATCATGGCGAGACGCATCGAAGGCAGGTTGTTCACGAGGGCGCTCCCGGTTTAGAGCTTCTTGAGCGTATCGCGCATCATGGACTTGAGCTCGTCGTCTTGCTCCTTGTCCATTTGAGCTTGAACATCCTTGCGCGCGGACTTGTCGTCGAGATCGCCGACGGCGAGGATGGCGGCGCGGCGAATCTCGGCGTTGGGATCATCGAGCGCGTCGGTCACGAGCGAGGTGGCCGAGGGGTGCTTGGTGGTCCCGAGCGCGCGAATGGCCGCGATGCGAACATCGGTCTCTTTCGCCTGGAGCTGCGCGGCGATGGCGAGGACGGCGTTCTCGTCCTTGAACGTGCCGAGCTGCTCGATGGCGCGCTTGCGCACCTCGATATTCTTGTCGTTGACCGCGCCAGAGAGGATCGAGATCACCTCGGTGACGGTCTGCTTGTCATCACGGCTGGTGAGTCTGGCGAGCCCGCGAAGCGCGGAGGCGCGAATCACGGGGTCCTTGCTGCCGGTGTACTCCTTGATGCGATCCCAGGCCGCGGCTTCCTTGCGCGCGCCGAGCGAGTCGATCGCTGCGGCGATGACCTCAGGGGACTTGTCATCGAGGTAGGCCACGAGCGCGTCGACGAGGGCGCCGTCATTGAGCTTGCCGATAGCGATCGCCACATCACGGCGCACGTCCTCGTCACGATCCTTGACCATCCCCGAGAGGATGTCTGCGGCGTCCTTGTTGGCGAACTCACCGAGCGCGCGCGCCGAAGCACCGCGAATCAGGGGGTCCGAGTTGGTGGAGCCCGCCTTGAGCGTATCCATGACCTTGGCGCCAGCCTTCTCCTTGACGGCGCGCTCACCGAGCGCGCGGTAGGCGAGGCGTTGCGTGACGTTGTCCCTGGCCTTGGTCTGCTCGAGGATCGTCTTGAGCGGCTGGCTGAGCATGATGGTGTAGCCAGCGTCCTCGAGCTCGCGATCATCCTTGTACCTCTTGATCGCCGAGGCGAACGCCGGGAGTGACTCGACCGCATCACGCGCTGCGAGCCCTGCGGCGGCGGCTTGACGACGCCAGTCGATCTTGTCCATGAGGAAGGCTTCGGCGGCCTTGCGGGACTCGTCGTCCTTGCCCTTGGCGAGCTCCTCGATGGCGCGCTGCGCGGGGCGCTGGTCTGGCGAGTTGGCCGCGATAAAGCTCAGGCCCGCGACGCGCGTCGCGGCCGTCTTCTCCTTGCTCAGGTCATCGGCGACGATGAGCAAGCGCTTGGTGTCGACCTTCTCGTCGGTGAGCAGCTTCAAGCGCGTGGCGTCGTCATTGATTTTGCCGAGCGCCTCGATGGCGGCCAAGGCGACCTCGTCACGCTTGCCCGCCACTTCCTTCGCGAGCGTCGCGGAGACGCGATCATCTCCCTTGAACTTGATCAGCTCGCCGATCGCTTTCTTGGCGTCCTCATCCTTCTCCGCGTTCTGGATGGTCCAGATCGACTCGAGGATGGCGAACTGCTTGTTCTTGGATTTGCCGAGGAACTCGGCGGCTTGCTTCTGGAGCGCGGGGACGCTCTCCTTCTTATCATCCAACCTGCCAGCGACCGCCTCGAGGACGGGGACCTCGTCGCGCTCGGCTTCGAGCGCGCGGATCGCCTCGGCGCGCACCAGCTGACTGGTGTGCGCGAGCAGCGGGATCACCTGCGCGGTGTAGGGGATCTTGAGCGAGGGGAGCTTGCGCATGACCGAGACGACGGTGAGCGCGTTGGAGCTCTCGAGGAAGCCATAGAGGTCTTTTATCAGTGCCTCGTCCTTCTTCTTCCAGCGCTGATAGAAGTCCCCGGCCCAGAGCGTCTCGCCATTGGAGAGCGTGACCTGCGCGGGCGATGCCTCGACGGGAGGGAGCGCCTGCCACATGGGGAGCGTCAGCGTATAGACAGGGAAGCGAATGTCGCGGCGGTTGACGGCGCCATCGGCATATCCTGGGAACTCGATCCCATCGAGGCCCATCTCGGCGAAGGTGTAGACGACCTCGGCCATGACGACCTCGGCGTAGGCGCCGTATTTGCTGTCGATGTTGACCTGGATGCGCGCCTTATCAGGCCAAGCTCCCGGGAGGATCTTGACCGAGGCGGCGCCGTAGACATTCCCCTTCCTGGCCTTGAGCAGATCGAACGCCTTGATGGCGTCCCCTTTCGAGACCTTGCCCTTGACGTTGATATCAGAAAGTTCGGAGCGAGGTACGAGGGCGTACTGCTCGGAGCCCGCGACGTAGATCTTCTCGTAGGAGTAGCGCACGCTCCCGCCCTGAGCCAGGGCGGAGGTCGCGGATAACGAGAGGAGCATCAACGTCGAAAAGATCGTGATGGGCAAACGGCGAAGCGCCGAGGGGGTGGGATTCATCGAGTCATCCTTCTTGGGAACCAAACCAGCGTGCCCGCGCGCCAAAATCGACGACTTTGGATGCGGTCGAGCGAGAGCCTTCAGGAGAGCAACGGTTGCATCGCCTCCTACCATTCCAGCAGGAGCGCAGGATGCCTGCGCCCACGAGCCGAAAAGATAATCGGATTCGACCCCAAAGGAAAGGGAGGCGAAAAAAGAGAGAGGGTTTTTGGTGGTCGATTGAGGGATCACAAACCCACCCCACAAAAATAAATGCCACATTAACCCCCCCGCGCGCGCGGGGGATCGCCCC
>JAYZVO010000138.1:0-9468 GCA_036155555.1 Myxococcota bacterium | reverse complement strand
CCCCGGGGGTGGTCCCGCCCAACCGAAGGAGGCGACATTTTTTCCGCCCGGGTGCGTAACACCACCCCGTTTGAAAAAAAGGTCGCCTCCTTCGGTTGCGGGCGAGGACTTTGGGGTTCACGAGGAGGGGAGGATCAACCGCGAGGTTTGAGCACTTGCCTGGCGAGCTTGTCGGCTGTTTCTGCGTCACCCAGCGCGCGGATGATCTCGACCGCCGAGAGCACCACGGGGAAGGCGCGCTCGTCAGAGACGCGCTCGCGCAGCTGGCGACAGAGCCAGACGAGGCGGTTGGGGATGCGCATATGGTTGAGCGCGCTCGCGTTTTCATTGAGTACGCGCAACCTGCGCAGCGTGCTCGAGAGCACCTCCGCCTGACGATCCAACCTCGCGAGCAGCGCGCGCAGCGTCAGCGCGAACATCAACCCGTGCGTGTGTCCTGTGGCTTCGGCGCGCTCGAGCGCCAACGGCGCCTCGCGGCTCGCGGCGTGAAAATCACCCATCAGGATATGCGCCTTGCACAACGAGATCGTGGCCATCGACATCATGTCCAGGTGGCCGTTGTCCTCGCCGAGTTTGAGCGCCTCATCATGGAATGCCACCGCGTCCTCGAGTCTCCCCTCCAACTCCGCGATCAAGCCCTCGACCAACATGTACTTCGCGCGATAGTGCTCGAGGCCGTTCTCTTCCATCAGGGGCAACGCCTCGGCGAGGCAGGCTCGAGATGCGTCCGCCTCGCCGATCTCTGCGCGGCAGAGGCCCTCGTGCAAGAGCGTCATCAAGAGGCCATGCGCGTCGCCGATCTCAGTGTGCAATTTGTGGGAGTCCCTGAGCGGCTCGAAGCTCAACTCGATCTCGCCGCTTACCCACGCGATCTCTGCCTGGACGAGCACTGCCTTGGCGATCCCGTAAACATGCCCGAGGCGCTCGTTTAGCGTCCTCGCGCGCACGACATGTTGCTTCGCGCGCTCGATCCGGTGCGTGCGGCGAAGACACATCGACAGGATCAGGTGAGCGTGCGCCTGCCCCAGTGTGTCACCGATGCTTTGCTTGACCTCGAGCGCCATGCGCGCCGTGGAGAGCGCGTTCTCGACGTGCCCATTCGCGATGATGCAGGTCGCGATCTCGATGTCTGCTTCGCTGCAAAGCATCGCGTCTTCGAGTGATTCGGCGCGCTTTCGCGCGCGCCGAAACGCGTCGATGGCGTCTTCCAGATCACCCTTGGCGTAAGCGCATTGCGCGAGCCCGAACGTGCAGCGCGCTTGCAGGCTCTGATCACCGAGCGCGGTCGCTTGTGCTTCGATGTCGCGGAACATCTGCTCGCACAACGGATAATCACCGCAAAACCCCGCGATCTCCCCGAGCCCGAGCTGGCAGCGCAACACTCCAGCTTCCTCGCCGAACTGTTCATAGAGCTGCTGGATGCGATCGTAGATATCGATCGCCTCTTCATACCGCGTCACGAGCGTCAGCACACCAGCGAGCGCTTCGCCCGTGAGCGCCTCGCCGACGGTATCGCCCACGCGGCGCGTCTCTTCGATCGCCTCGCGCAGCGCGTCTTCGGCGGGCGCGAACTCCCCCAGAAACCGGAACATGCGCCCTTCGGAGAGCCTGATCTCGAGCAAATGCTCGCCGTTTGGATCGAGCTCCGGTGAGAGCCGCTGCCCTGCCTGGCGCAAGTAGTCGAGCGCCTGGCGGAAGTCTTGCGCGCGCTCTGCGGCGCGCGCCGCGCGCATCAGCCAGGCAAAGGCGCGCTCGACATCTCCTGCCTCGCTCCAGTGATGCGCGAGCTCGTGCGCGTAGAGGTCGAGTTGGGCAGGATCGCGCTGCTCGTAGTAGGTCTTCTTGGCGTTCGCCGCCAACACATGCAACCTCGAGATCTCCTCGTGAGGTTGCTCGTCGAGCAAGCTGCTGCGCAACATCTCGTAGCCAAACTCCAGCCCGGAGCGCCCGTCGAGCACGGTCGGGATGAGCACGCCAGATTGCGTGAACGCCTCGAGCGCGTCATCCAAATAAGCCTCCAGATCGCCTCGCCCCTCGACCTTGAGCATCTCCTTGAGCAACCTCAGCTCGAAGCGGTTCCCGAGCAGCATCCCGCGCACGAGCAACTGATCGAGCACCGCGCTCAGGCGGTGTTGGCTCAACTGCACCTTGACCCGTTGCATCAGCAGCGCGCGAAGATCAGGTGGCAGCAATTCGTGACCGAGCTTCTCGCGATGCTCCTCGCTGATTCCCCAGCGCGCGCTCTCCTGGTGCAGCTCCAGAAGTTCTTCCTCGATCAGGTAGCGCACGATCTGCGTCAGATAGAGCGGATTCCCGCGCGCAGTCTGCACGACGCGGGCGCGCAGCTCGTGCTCGAACGGGAGCAGGTCGTCGAGCAACGCCTCGGACTCCTCGTCCGCCAACCGCTCCAGGTGCAAATCATAAGCGTAGTTAAAGGCGCGAATGGCGCGCGTGTTCATATGCGTGGGGCGGTGTGACGCGTGCGCCTTCTCGCTGCGTTGCGTGAACACCAGCACGAGCGGGATTGCGCGCGTGGCCATCTCCTCTTTCCACCGCTCGACGAGTCGGAGTGAGAAAGAGTCCGCCCAGTGCAGGTCCTCGAGCAGCATCACCGTGGGGCGCCGCTTGGCGAGCGCGTAGAGCGTGTGCTCGATGGTCGCGAGCGCCCAGTCCTGGCCGCTGCGTTGTTGGCGCGACTCCTGAGTCTCTTGCGTGGGCTCCATCACACCCTTGAGGTCCTTGACCAGATCCTCTTGCAGAGTGTTGTGCGGCAGGTGCAGTGATTGGCGTTTGCTCTCGTCGAATAGCGGCGAGAGCGCTTGCCTCAGTCCCTCCATTGGTGCGCTGTCTTCGCGGAAGCGACCGCGCAGGATCGTCACCGAGTTCATCTCCATATGACGGAGCCACTCGTCGGCGAGGCGAGACTTTCCGACCCCCAGCTCGCCGGTGATCCAGAGGATGCCGCCAGTCATGAGCGCCTGTTGTCCCCAGCGCAACAGCTCGTGGAGCTCCTGTTGTCTCCCGACCATGGGGAGCTGCGCGAGCCGCATCTCGAGCTCGGCGACGTCGATCTCTGCCGGGTCTTTAAAGGAGAACCAGGGCTCGCTGCCCGTGACGCGATCTCCGCTCCGGTCACCACCTGTGGGGGGATCGCTCGCTTGCAGCACGGGAGCAGGGCGCTTCGCAGCGTCCAGCGTGCGCTGCATCTCTGCCTGGCGTTCGCGCTCGCGCTGTTGCGCGATCCATTCGAGCGCCGCGGCGCCATCCTGAAAACGCAGCGATTGATCCTTCTTTGTCGCGCGACGGATGAACTCGTCGAGCAGCGTCCCTCGCAGCGGTGAAGGGAGCTCGGGGGTCGGTTCGTTGACTTGCTTGAGCAGCACATCGACAGGCGTGGAGCCAACAAACGCGGTCTTCCCGGTGAGCAGCTCCCAGGCGAGGAGACCGATCGAGTAGATGTCGCTCGCCGGGGAGAGCTTCATCGCGCAGGCTTGCTCTGGCGACATGTAATTGGGGGTACCGTGGACCTGACCGTCCTTTGTCAGCGTGCGTTGTCCTGCGCGCCTGCCGCCGATCGCCTTGCTGAGCCCGAAGTCGAGCACCTTGACCATCAAGAGGTCATCCCCCTCGAGGTCGGTCATGTAGATGTTCTCGGGCTTTAGATCGCGGTGCAGGATCGATTGCACGTGTGCTTCGCGCAGGCTTCGCAGGATCTGCTCGACGATATCGAGCGCCTTGTCATGCTCGACAGGTCCATGCTTTTGCAGCCAGTGCCCGAGGTTCATCCCCTCCAGAAACTCCATCACGATATAGAAGGAGCCTGTGGGGAGTTGGCCGTAGTCGTAGAGTGTGATGGTGTTCGGGTGGCGCAGGCTGCTCGCGTTGAAGACTTCGCGGCGAAATCGCTCGACTTCATCCGGAAGCCTCGAGGCTTCCGGGCGCAGCATCTTTATGGCGACGTCCCTCCCCATCATCTCCTGATGAGCGCGATAGACGATGCCGTAGCCCCCCTCTCCGATCTTCGAGATCAGGCGGTATTTAGCTGCGACCAGCTCTCCGACTTCTGGGAGTCGCGGGTTCATCGATTTCCCTTTCCTTGGTGGCCTTGACGGTAGCCTACATGTTGCTTGGCTCCAGTCGCGATATTCTCACGTGTTCCTCAGCGCGACGCAAGTTCGTGTCCTGACGATAGGACCGACTTGCATACTCCTATGCGATCAAAGAGTATCAGTCGTCATAAAAAATCAGGCGCCTACAGGCGCTTTCTCATCATCGGTACGGGAGCGAACGTGAAAAAGCGATACGGGATTTATTTTGGGGTCAGCGCCATCTGCACGGCGCTGGCGATGTTGTCTGGTTGCAGCTTCGACGCGGCCGGGTGTGTGTCGGACGATGACTGCCGCAGTGGTCGTGTGTGCGATGTTTCCGGGCTTTGCGTCGATCCTGATGAGCTCGAGAACAACGCCAACAACATCAACAACACGAACAACACACAAAACAACGTGACCACTGGCGACAATGGGATGACCCCCGTAAACGCCACCTCTCCCAATGGCACATCGCCAGATCCGGACATGTCTCCTCCTGTCCCTGACATGGAGACGATGCCCGATCCTGACATGGGACCACCTCCGCGCCCTGACATGGAGATGCCGCCTGTACCCGACATGGAGCCGCCGGTGCCCGATATGCCACCAGCGCCTGATATGGGGCCTCCCGAGCCGGACATGCCTCCGCCTGTCCCGGATATGAATCCGATGCCCGATATGGACCCTCCCGCGCCGGATATGGCGCCTGTGCTCGGGCCTATCGTGCGCGTGACGCCCGCGTCGACCATCGACTTCGGGATTCTTGTCATCGGACAAACGAGCACGGCGTCGCTGTTGGTGGAGAACCTCGGGGACGCTCCGCTCGAGCTCTCCTCACTCGACCTGACCTCGCGCCCGAGCCAGGGCTTTGACGTGGCGCCGGTGGTGACGCCGATGGCGCCTGATATCATCGCGCCCGGTGATTCTCGCACGTTCACGGCGACCTTCCAGCCGACCGTGCAAGGACAGTACGGCAACAGCATCACGGTCGTCAGCGATGACCCCAACGAGCCGACGATCGTCGTCGACCTCGAGGGGCAGGCGTTCCCACCCGCGCAAGGGCGCTGCCTCACGGCGAGCCCTGATCCGCTCGACTTCGGGCTGGTCCCCACGGGTGGCATGCGCACCTTGCAGCTCAACCTCGGCAACTGCTCGAGCCAACAGCCTGTCACCGTGACCTCGCTCGGGCTCGATGATGGGATGTCTGGCTTCTCTTACACCTCATCCTTGCAACCTCCGTTCACGCTCCAGGTCGGGCAGTCCGCGACGGTGGACGTGACCTTCACCTCGCCAGGAAACGCCGACGCAGAGGATGCGCTCGTGATCACGAGTGATTCTCAGTTTGGCTCGCAGACCGAGGTCGATCTTGTCGCGGATGGTGGCAGCTGCCCCGAGGCAGTGATTCTGGGCGAGTCGGTCTCGGATCTGTTGGGGCAGGATGGCCCGCACAGCGGCGTGGTCGGTTCTTATGTGATGGACTCGATCAGCCTCGACGCTGGCGCGTCGAGTTCGTCGAGCGGTCAGTTGACCTACCAGTGGTCGCTCGTCGGCAAGCCTTCGAACAGCGCGGCGACGTTGAACAGCACGAGCGCGACGGCCAACTTTGGCATCGACGCGCCAGGATCTTATCTGGTCGAGCTCGAGGTCGTCGATCCTGTGCTCGGCATCTCCTCGTGTGCCCCCGCGCAGCTCGAGGTCGTGGCGTTCGACGCGCAGCCCAGGCTCAAGACGACGGTCACATGGGATAGCGAGCACGACGTGGACTTGCACGTGTTGCGCAGCGACGCGATGGGCAACTACCCGATGTTTGGCGACCTGACCGATGACCTCTTCTACGATAACATGCACGCGGCGTGGGGGCAGTCTGGCACCTTCGATGACGGCGTGCACCTTGGCGATGACACCGATGGCTTCGGGCCAGAGATCGCGGTCGTCGGCGAGCTCGAGGCGGGGCGTAAATACCTCGTGATCGCGCAGTTCTCGCGCGTTCGGGTGCAGAATGATTTCCGCTTCGACGTGACCGTCGATGTCGAGCTGCAATCTGCATCTCCAACGGGACCGGTCGCAGGGGCCTCACTCACGCACGAGTTCTTTGTTAACCAGCAGGGGCGACGCTACATCGCGTTCGAGATCGACGGAACGAGCGCGACCATTACCCCGATCGACACGACAAACTGAGGCCGATGCGTACCTTGAATGTTTTAAAATGTATCGCCTTGGCGGGGTGCTTGCTGCTCTCCTCGACGGCGGCATTTGCCCAGGACGGGCCGCCAAAGACGTACCCACAAGACTTCGGGTACGACGCTCAGGGTGATGTCACGGCGCGCTTGCCTGGCGGTCCTCCTGTGGACGCGCCCGTCGATCGGCGCGATGAGGTCGACGCGTTCGCGCACCAGGGCGCGGTCTTCTCCTCGGCGCACGTGCCCGAGAAGGGGTCGGTGATTTACAGCAACCACCTCTTCTACGGACACCAGCTTCGCTACGTGCCACGCGAGCGCTTTATGCTCAGCGGTCTGGTCGTGTTGTCACCGCGCAACATCGGCTTCTCTGCGGGCGCGGACAGTGACTTCTTTGGCGGCCTCACCGGCAAGATCGAGCTCTACCGCACGCGAGACCTCGGCGTCTCGATGCAGGTCGGTGGCCTGTTTCGATCAGGGCGTTATCCCGTCGATACGCGCGAGCTTGGCGGACGCCTCGACGCGCTCCTCGACTACAAGGTGAGTGATTTTGTCGTCTTGATCGCAGGGCTCAACGGCTACTTGCCGTTCTGGGCTGGCGTCGACGAGCTGGATGTGAGCGAGTGCGCCACGCGCGAGGAGTTCTTCGAGGGAGGGTGCATCCAGGCCAACCCGCAGTCGCTGACCATGCCCGCAGGCGGACGCTTCCTGCTCGGGTACCTCGGCGCGATCTTCTATTCGAGCTATGGCTTAAACTTCAAGACGGAGGTCTTCACCGCTGTCTCGGGAGGATCGATCCTTGGCATCGAGGGCTCTGTCTACAACACGGATGACATCGAGACGCAGACCTCGAGGATCGAGGGGGATGGCAGCATCATGGTCGGCCCGACCACAGGCTCACCGCTCGGCGCCAACTTGAGCATCGGCTACTCGAGGAAGGGTTTTGGCGCGCAGCTCGCGCTGATCGTCGTCCCTCGCACACGCGAGATGGTAGACAACCGCGCCTATGACCTCTTCCCGCACTTCTTCCCGATGTCCTCGCTCGGCTACAAGTTCTGAGCGTTCACACAGCGCTCAGTTGGTGATGGTGCCTTGCGCGGTGAATCGCGTGGAGGTGCTGTTGGTCAGGTTGACCCCGCCACCGATAGAGGACTGCGTGCCCGAGGAGGTGTTTCCTTCACCGCCGAGGATCGCCGAGTAACTCCCCGAAGCTTCGTTTTGCCAGCCGCTCAGGACGCCAGCGCGGAAGCCGCTGGCGATGTTCTCGTACCCGGTGACCACGACCGTCGTGGTGTTCGAGGCTGTCCCATTGATTCCAGAGACGATCGCGGCATAGGAGCCCGAGGCGGTGCCTCCCTGGCCAGTGAGCACGGCAGCGTGCGAACTCGTGATGTTGTTCTGGTAACCTCCCACGAGGCCACCATAGCTCGTGTAGTTGGCCTCGCGGCCAAAGACGATGTTGTGTGAACCCGTCTTCTCGGAGCCTGTGGAGCGCGCTTCGTTGTAACCCACGACGAGGTTGCCTGTGCCATTGACCGTGCCCGAGGTGGTGCCCGTGCCATTGCGCACGTGCAGGTTCACGCCCGTGAAGAAGACGTCCGTGCCGACGACGCTCATGCTCGCGGTCTTGCTCTCGATGGAGCCGATCGCGTTCTGGTTGTTTTGCGCGCGGGTGTCGAGCGCGGCGATGTCTCCATCGTTGCTCGTGATGTCACCTTCCGCTGCGCTCAGGCGGCCATCAAAGGCGGTATCCGCCGCTTGCAGCGAGCCGACGCTCATCGCCACGCCGTCGATGCGACTGCTCTGGGTGGCCTGGTTTGTCTCGACCGTGCTCAGACGAGAAGCTTGCGATGCTTGCGACATCTCGACCGTCGAGATGCGGTTGTCGAAGCCCGAGACCGTCTGCGCGGTCATGTTCGCTTGCGTTTGCAGGTTGACGATGGTCGCCTCGGCGCTGTTGAGGCGCGAGGCGTGATCCTGTTGCTTGGTCTCGAGCGTGACGACGCGCGCGGTGAGGTCTTGTTGCTCGAGCGCTTCGACGCGCGCGCGGAGGTCCGCGTTGGTTTGCTCGAGCGCGTCCAGCCTCGCCACGAGCGCCTCGATGGCGCTCTGGGTGTTGTCGCTCGAGAGCGCGGTTCGCGTATCATCGTAGGTGATCTCGGACGCGCCGAGCGCGGGCTTGAGCTGCTCTGGCGTGAGCCCTTGCAAGGTCTGCGCGTCACCCGCGTGCTTTGCCGCGGCAGCATACGGAGCGCTCGCCAGGGGAACGCGATCGCTCTCCGAGTCCCCCTCGATGGTCATCGTCAGGTAAAGCTGCGTCTTGTCGCGAAACAGCTCTCCGACCAACGGCTCGCTCCCGCCAAGGTACGCCGTGAACAGGCCATCCTCGACGAGCACTGTCTGCTCTTCCTCCCAACTCGCTGCGCTCGCGCTCGCGTCCTCGTAGAGCTTGAAGGTGATCGTGACCTCGCGATCCACTGGTTTCGAGGCGCCATCGGTGAGCAACCCCTGGACGGGGATCACGACCTCATCGGTTTGCGCCAGCGCTTGTGAGGATGTGAGCGCCAGCGTCATGAAGATGGCGAGGAGGATGCCGTTGGCAAGAAGCTTGTTCGCGAAGGTGTTCATGCTGTTCTCTTATCGTTGCGCACGCGGTCGAGAGCTCTCGACGGTGCGATCGGTCGAAGGGGTCTGTGGTTTATCACTGGCCATGTTGCTGGGCGCCCGCGCCAAGCTCGATCGTGTAGCGTGGGGTCCTGGATTTGCCCGCTGGTGTGGGCGCGCCGATGATCACGCGCGCCTTGTGCTGCGGCGTCTCGAGGACGCCGCCGCCCGCGCTCGGTGAGAGCGCGCCGCGTTTCGTCTGCGGAGCAGGAGGCCCCATATCCCCCGGTGAGGTGTTGCTTCCATTGTTGGTGACCTCGCCCATGTCTCCTGTGGCCGTGTTGTTTACGGCCATGTCCGTGCCTGGCGAGGGCGTCCCATCATCCCCATCTGGTGGGATGTCTCCACTCGAGCCCACCGCGCATCCTCCCAGAAAGAGGAGCAGCGTGAGGTGGAGTGTGATCGCGTTGCGTCGCATCGATTCGCTCGTCGGTCTTCATTCAAAAAAAGAGGTCGCGGGGTGGGTCAAGCACACCACCCGGCCACCCACGGTAAAAAGAAATTTAGCGCGAGGCGGGCGGCGCGGACCGGTACCAGGA
>JAYZVO010000137.1:0-46225 GCA_036155555.1 Myxococcota bacterium | reverse complement strand
TTTAAAAAAGTGGTGTGTTTTCGCAACCCGCGGTGGCAAGAACCGTTGGGGGGCAATTTTTTGTTACCCGCGAAAGTGCCCGAAAACCGTTGGCAAAAATTGGCCCCAAAACGGTTCTGGGCGAGGCGCTGGCAAAGGATCGAGGGCATCGGGGAAATGCGAACCCGCGAGTTATTCGATGGCGCGTAGCACCCAGCGAAAGAGCACCTGCCCCCCCACCAAAAACAACACATCGAGCGCGAGCATCAGGCGAATCCAACTCCACGCCGAGTCGATCTCGCCGCTCGGATCATAGAGCGTCGCGACCGCCTTGACGCCCCCGATAAGCAACGGAACGAGCAGGGGGTAGAGCAGCAGTGGCATGAGCACCTCGCGCAACCTGTGGTGCACGAGCATCGCAGAGAGCAGCGTCCCCAACGCGGTGAACCCGAGCGTGCCCGCGCCTACGGCCGCGAGGAATGGGGCTGGGTGGGTCAAAAGCGGCGCCTTGAACGCCAGCGAGAGCAGGGGGATGAGCACCACCTCGAAGATGAGCATGAAGCACAGGTTGGTGAAGAGCTTCCCCAAATAGAGGCTAAAGCCTGTGCCGGGGATAAGCGCCAGCGCGCGCAGGCAGCCCGTCTCTCGCTCGTCGGCAAAGGTTCGCGACACCGCCAGCGTCCCGGCGAATGTGATCGAGATCCAGAGGATGCCTGGAAAGATCATCGCCACGTCGCGATCGCGTGTGTAGAAGGCGAACGTGAAGATCACCATCAACAACACCGAGAACGAGATCGTCGTCAGCGTGATCTCGCGCGTGCGGAGCTCGCGGCGCAGGTCCTTGCGCACGATGGCGAGCGTCTGTCGCAGTAACTTGTTCATCAGGCGTGGGCTTCGTAGGTGGCGATGATATCGCGCGCCGAGGTCGGGTTGCCCTTATGCGCGACCTTTCCCTTGCGCAGCACCACGAGGTCGTCGCACAACTCCGCCAGGGAGTGCAAGTCGTGCGTGGTGAGGATGAGGATCTTTCCTCGGTCGCGCAGCTCCTTGAAGAGCGCGGTGATTTCACTGCGACCGGAGCGATCGAGCCCGGTGAGTGGTTCGTCGAGGATGACGAGCCTGGGGTCATTGAGCAGCGCGCGCGCGATCGTCAGGCGCTGCACCATCCCGCGCGAGTACGTCTGCACGAGCTTGTCCGCCGCGGCCGTGAGCGCGACGCGCTCGAGCCAGGCGTCCTGCTCCGTCGCGTCGCTGCTCAGTCCGTGCATGTCTGCGTAGAAGGAGAGGTTCTCTCTGCCGGTGAGGTCCGGGTAGACGAGCGGCGCGTGGCTGACCCAGCCAACGAGTCCTCGGCCACGACGCGCGAACGAGTCCCAGGAGAAGGAGTCATAGCTGACCTTGCCCGAGCTTGGCTTGTCGAGCGTCGCGAGGATGTTGAGCAGGGTGGTCTTGCCAGCGCCGTTGGCGCCCACGACGGCGGTGATGCTCCCCGCCTTGAACGTCAGGTCAACGCGGTGGAGCGCGAAGTGTTTGCCAAAGTGCCTGGAGACTTGCTCGAGTCGGATTTGCTTCATCAGGCGCTTGCTTTTCCTGGCTCGCGACCGAGCCTGGAGTCGAGCTCCTCGATCTTGGCGATGATGATGGCGACGCGACCGCGGAGGCGTGCGTCCTCACGCTCGAAGTCACGCTCGGAGAGCATGTCCTCGTCGGCGTCGCGCTCGAGCGCGAGGATCTCGGTGAGCAGTCCATCGCGCTCGGCCACGAGGCTCGCTCGCAACTTCTCGAGCGCGGCGCGGTCCATCCCGGAGGCTTTCTCCCTGGCGGCGAAGAGGAGCACGAGGAGCGCGCCGATGATCCCCATGCCGAGCGCGATCCAGGGCGCCGGTGGGCGTTTATAGGGGAGGTTGAAGAGCTGGAGCAGGAGCGGTTGGCCAGGCTCCAGGTTGGCGCGCGTGGCGTAGAGGAACTCCTTGTCCGGGCGCAACCCCGGGATATCGAACCCGGTGCGAATATTCTCCGGCTTGAACCCTGGCGCGCGGAGCCCGAGGTTCTCCAACCTGGGGAGCTTGTCCTGGAAGTTGGTCTCGATCGGGACGATCAGCTCGAAGTTGTCGATGGGAAACCCGACGGGTTGCTCGTAGACAAACTCGGCGCTGTTGGCTGGCATCGAGTAACGCACCTGCAAGGTGACCGGGTCACCAGGTTGCAACACGCCCTTGAAGTAGACCGTGGAGTTGACCACCTTGGTCTCGCCGCCGGGCGTATTGACGTTGATTCCCTGCGCTTTGAGTGGCAGCTCGAGCGGGATGCCGTTCTCGTAGTCCGGGTCAGCGAGCAGGCGCGTATCGAGCGCGCGGTCGCCGTTGACCGTGATGCTCCACATCTGCGTGAAGACGAGGTAGTCCTCCCACGGCTCGACGATCATGCGGAGGCTCGCGACCTTGAAGGTCGAGACATCGTAGCCGCGATCAAAGGTCTTTACGGGCAGCGTGATGTTCGCCGCGGGCGTGACCTGCGCGCTCTTGAAGGTCATGCCATCGAGCGCAGCCACGGCGTGCAGACGCAACCCTTGCTTGGCGAGTTTTTTGGGGACCTCTGCAAAGGTCGCGAGTCCCTGCGCGTCTGTTGTCCCGGTGGCCTCCCACTCGGGCTTTGGATCGGTGGGCTCGAAGGGCCCCTTGGGGCGCGCGGCGCGGAGGAAGACTGCGGCGTTCGCGAGCGGCTTGTCGCCGCGCGTGACCTTGACCTTGACCGGGTAGCTCTCGGCGCTCGCTTTCGTCGGCGCGGCTTCTTCGGTCGCCTCTGTCGCTTCGGTGCCTTCCTGCGCGTTGGCAGGAGGCGTGGTCTCGGCTTGTGCTTCGGGCTTTGCTTGCGGGGTCGTCTCGTTTTGTTGCGCGGCGAGCTGGCCTGCGGAGAACAACACACCAGCGAACACGAGCAGAGTTGTCAGACGTCTTGTGCGGATCACGATCTTTGCTCCATGAGGGCGTATCATTCGGCGGCCGAGATTTGTGCTTCGGGGAGTTCCGGGGTGACATGGGCGATGTCTGCGCCGCATTGACTACAGAACTTCGCCGCGGCCTCCATCTCCTTGTCGCACTCGGGGCACTGGATGGAGCCAGTGATTTCTGCGGGCGCGCTCTCGGTGGCTCTGGTCGTCGTGGCCTGTTTCTTCCCGGTCGAAGACTTCTTTTTCTTCTTCTTGGTCTTCTTTGGCGTCTTGGCCGTCTTGTCTTCGAGCGCTTCGGTCTTCTTGCCATCGAGCGAGAGCCGAGCTTCGATCGCGTCCTCGACGCGAGCTTCCCAGCCGCGTCCGCCGTGAACCTCGTCGAGTTGACGCATCAGCTTGACGGTCTCGCGCTCGTAACGGCGCTTGAGCTCGAGGAAGTCTTTCTCCGAGAGCTTGTCGAGGTCGCGATCGATCTCGATCTCGCGCAGGTTGTCCAGGTACAGGTTCTTGCGCGTGGTCAACTCCTCGACCTGGCGAAGTTCGTCCTCGAGCAAGTCAAAGCGCAGCTGTTCCTGGCTCCCTCCGATGAAGGGGGAGAGCGTCTGCCACGCCATCACGAGCGTGAAGCAAACAAAGAGGATGATAAGCGCGATGGTCATGAAGCCTCCGCGTTAGCACCTGAAGCGTTCTGCTCGGTCTTGCCTGGAGCGCGCTCTTTCCCTTGCAACGGCTCGTTCGTGCCCTCGATCTCTTCCTGTCCGATCATGCGCTCGAAGCGCGCGGCGGAGCCCCAGGAGGTGTGCGACTCGTAGGTGAGGACAGCGAGCGGCGTGACGCAAAGGATCGCCAGCGCGCCAAAGGCTGTGGCGCGGACAAAGACGCCAGGGGAGGGGCGCAAGGTCTCGAGGCTATCTCGCGTGGGCCACATACAGATCAGCGTGCCGAGCAAGAGGATCGTCCCGCCAAGCCAGAACCACCAGGTAAACGGCGCGACAAAGATCTTGAAGGCGGCAGCCTGGGTGCGCGGGTCGTGGTTGACGAGCGCGACGTAGAGGTCCTCGATCGGCGAGGTTTTGATGTCGATCTCGGAGGTCGGCATGTTGGGCGCGGAGTGGAAGACGGCCTTTCCGGGGCGAAGATCGTGGACGTGCTTGCCGTTACGCTCTGCGCGCATCTTGCCAATGATGATGTCCTTGTCAGGCTCGTTCTCGAGGGTGAGTCCCTCGTAGGTGAGCGTGTAGTCACCGATCTGGTAGGTATCACCAGGATCGAGCGAGATGTCCTGCTCGATCTTGAGCGCGTTGCCTGCGAATGCGACAAACGCGCACACGATGCCGAGGTGAACGACGTAACCACCGTAGCGACGGCGTTGCTTGATAAAGAGCCTGGAGAGCGCCTCGAAGGCGCTCTCTTCGTGTTTGCGCATGCGCGCGTTCATGGCGCGGCCGACATCGGCGATCATCGTCGTCACGGCAAAGATGCAACAGACGACCGTGATGATCGCGTAGCTCGCCTCGGTAGGCGTGGGCGTCACGCCGAGCGCCGCGCCGCGTCCATACCAGTAGGCGCCCAGAATCACTGGTGAGGCGCCAGCGGTCGCGATGATCGGGATGATGAATTGGCGCTTGAAGGCAGCCATCGTGGTACGGCGCCAGGGGATGATGGTTCCGATCCCCATCAGCAGCAGCAACAAGATCCCGAGCGGCACCATCCAGCGGTTAAACCAGGGTGGGCCGATGGCGACTTCCTGGCCAAACAGGCCCTCCTTGATCTTTGGCCACATGGTCCCGAACAGGACCACGAGCGTCATGACCACGAGCAACCAGTTGTTGAAGATAAATGCGGACTCGCGCGAAGCGGGGGAGTCGAGGCGTTGATCGCTCTTGAGATCTTTCCAGCGCCACAGAAACAGCGTGACGCTGACCGCGAGCACCGTGAGCAAAAGCGCGAGGAAGTAATCTCCGATCTCGCTCTGCGCGAACGTGTGCACGCTCTGAATGAGGCCCGAGCGCGTGATGTAGGTGCCAAAGATGGTGAGCACGAAGCTCGCGATCATCAGCCCGATGTTCCAGCGCTTGAGCATCCCGCGACGCTCCTGGATCATGATCGAGTGAATGAGCGCGCTGGTCATCAGCCAAGGGAAGAAGGCTGCGTTTTCGACCGGGTCCCACGCCCAGTAGCCGCCCCAGCCGAGCTCCTCGTAGGCCCACATCCCACCGAGCATGTTGCCGATCGAGAGGAAGAGCCAGGGGATAAGAATCCACTTCCTCGCCGCCTTGACCCAGGCGTTGGACATGTTGCCAGTGATAAGCGCCGCCATGGCGAACGCGTAGGGGATCGTCATCGTCGCCAGGCCCGCGAGCAAGCTCGGCGGGTGCATCACCATCTTCGGGGTCTGGAGCAAGGGGTTTAGCCCCTTGCCCGTGGTCGGATCATTGATGATCGAGAACCCTTCAAACGGGTTCGACCCGAAGACGAGGATCATCAATAGCCCCGAGAGCACGGCCAGACAGACGGCGCTCACCCACGGCATAAAGTCTTGATAGGATCGCCTGTAGATGTAGACGCACGAGACCATCGACGCGGCCACGACGCTCGTCCAGAAGAGGAGCGAGCCTGCCTGTCCGCCCCAGAAGGAGCCGATCAGGTAGAAGAGGGGCATCGTGTGGTCCGAGAAGGAGGCCACATACTGGATGCTGAAGTCGTGCGTGAGCAGCGCGTGCATCAAAACCGCGCCTGCGACAAAGATCGCACCTGCGCCCGTGTAGGATGCAAAGCGGCTCGCATGCACGAAGCGCTGCGAGCCGGTGCGTCCTGCGACGATGCTTATGGCGGTGCCAATGAGACAGACAACCAGCGCGTAGTAGAGCGCGAAGGTGCCAAGATCCTGGTTATCGATCATGACTACTCGTCGGGATTCTCAGTAAGGGTAAAGGCGCGAGCGGGTAGCTCTCGTGCGGGCGTTTCACGTCCTCGAGGACTTTCAGCGAACGACAGGAGCGTTCTCTTCTCCAGCTTTCTTCGGTTCGGCGGTCGGGGCGTTGCCCTCATAGCGGCTCGGGCACTTGACCACGACCTCATCCGCCTGGAGCACGTAGTCGTCATCGACTTCGCCCTGCGCCACGATCTCGATCCCTTCCTCGAAGGTATCCGGCAGCGCCTTGCCATAATGAACCTTGATGGACTTCCCACGCTCGGCGATGCGGAAGGTTCGCCCGAGCTTGCCATCCTCGCCGACCACGGAACCTGGCTCGACGATCCCCTTGACGCGGACCGTCTGGCCGACAAGGTCGGGGCCTTGCGCGACGGCAACGTCCGCTTCATAGAAGTAGGTCTCGGACTCGAAGGCGTCCAACAGCATAAACGCGATAAAACCGGCCATCGCCAGGATGGCCACGATCCAACCAGGGTGAAGGCCGCTCGGCTCATCTGCGCCGAGGGTCTCCTCCAAGCTCTCGATCTCGAGGTCTGTATCGTGGGTCGTCGCCATAAGGTCACTCACTTTGTTCGACGAGCGCTCGTGTCAGGAGCGCTCGAATGCGTGGGTTGTTTCGTGCGTTCAGGCTCGCCCCCAAGCCCTGGATACCTCTCTACCCCCGGTCAACAGGGGAGAATCAGGCGGCATTCCTGATGCCAACGGCGAGTCATAGCGCATCCGCGGTGTTTCAGAAAGGATCTTCACCCGCGCTGCGCGAGCGCAATTCTAACATGAATCACAGAACAGACCTGAGACTTTTTGTCGCATTCACCCGTGGACGCGCGCTCTTGTATTCAAAAAGCTCATTTCTACGCTGCTTCCTGTGCTTTTGTTTCATCTTATCCGCGAGCGCCATTGCAGACCCGCAGGGAGATGCGCTCGACCGGCGCAGTTGACGATGCATCGGGTAGGTTTTATTCGGCAAACATATTATACTCATGAAAAGCATAGCGTGAGGTTATCGAAATATGAGCGGATATCAGGGGCCGACGCTGCGGCAGATGGAGTATGTCCTCGCCGTGGCGCGTACAGGGAAGTTCGGGGAGGCGGCGCGCGAGTGCGGCGTGAGCCAGCCTGCGTTGAGCAAACAGATCCAGGAGGCAGAGGCGCTCGCGGGCGGGCCGCTCTTCGAGCGAGCCAGGCCGCGAGCGCTCTTGACGGTGAGAGGCGAAGCCTTTGTCAAGCGCGCCAAGCGCGTGCTCGATGACGCCAACATGTTGGTCGAGGCGGTGCAGGGGTGTGATCACGAGCTCGGCGGCGAGCTCCACCTCGGCGTCATACCGACCATCGCGCCTTATTTGTTGCCCGGGTTGCTCGGTGAGTTGCGTGAGGCGCACCCGTCGCTGTTGCTCGTTTTACACGAGGCGTACACGGACGAGATCATGACCGCGCTCGCGGATGGCGAGCTCGATCTCGTGCTCCTCGCGATGCCGATCGCGGAGCAACGCCTCGTCGGAGAGGATCTCTACGAGGAGCCCTTCTCCTTGCTCTCACCATCCGGGCACCACCTGGCGGGGACCGCCAGAGTACGAGCCAGGGAGCTGCGCGACGCCTCGCTCTTGCTCATGGACGAGGGGCATTGCTTTCGCGATCAGGCGCTCGAGGTGTGCGCGCTGGCTGGCGCGCACGAGCGCGCGCAGATCAGGGCCGCGAGCGTCTCGACGCTCGTGCGCATGGTCGAGGCGGGCGTGGGCGCGACGCTCGTGCCGATGCTCGCATTGCGCGGTGAGGCGCATGGCGTCAGCGGCCTCAATATACGCTTCTTCCATGAGGACGAGGTCGTCTCCAGAAGGATCGGCTTGCGCTGGCGAGACAGCGATCCTCGGGAAGAGGCGTTTCGATCGCTCGCCAGGACGATCCGTGCCCACGCCAGAGATCTCTCCTCGCGATACGTCGCGTTGCTCGGAGAGGACATCCCCTCGCTGACCGTTTTGGGGGAGGATGTTATGTGATCGCCAGGATGGGCGGGCGAGCAAACGGGGCCAGAGGATCTTCCCCCTGTTTTAAACCCGGTGGACGATCCTCTTGCCACTTTTGCTTTAAGAGTGTCGTTTGGGCCTGGATTTGCGGTGTTTTTGACTTGGCCTGTTTTTTGCTCAAAGAAATTGTGTTAGGTTCTGCCAGTTGAAACACCATCAAGTTTTTCAAGGAGTACGAAGTAATGACGAACCGTGTGCTGTTTTGTGTGTCCTGTGCTTTCGCGCTTACGATCGCGAGTGGTTGTGTGAATGAAGAGCCCGAGCCAAACACGGGCACAGACGAGCCGACCGCGGAGAACGCGACGGACTACCCAGAAGTGGGTGTCTCCGAGGCATGTGGTGGCAAGTGCGATGATCCAGACGCGGTCCTCTTCTCGTCATCTTACCGCATCGTCGAGACGCTCGGCATGCAGTCTGGCGAGGTCGATCCCGAGACCGAGATCGCCCCTATGCACTTCGCTGGCCCCGTCATCGAAGCTCGCCTCGACTCGCTCGAGCGCGGCCACACGGTGAACCTCGAGGTCTACCTGCTCGAGCGCGTCGTCGAGACGACCGAGCCTGTCGAGGGCGAGGAGCCTGTCGAGGGTGAAGAGCCTGCGATGGAAGAGAGCGGCGTGCTCGAGGAGCCTGAGTTGTTGATCGAGGCGGCCGCAGAGCTCGTCATCGACGAGGAAGGCTATGGCGAGTTCATCTCGACCCCGATCGCACAGGAAGAGCTCCCGGAGAACTGGGCGCGTCTTCGCGTCGAGATCAAGGGTGAGCGCGACGGCGGCAAGATCCACCAGCGCTTCGAGTTCGTGAATGACTTCTGGGAGGGCGTCGAGCAGACGCCCGAGTTCGAAGATCCCTTCGCCCCTGCACTCGATGTGCACGCTGGCGCGATCTTTATCGACCCGGCAGTCCCCGCACCTGATTACCACCGCCCGAGCGTCAGCAGCGGCTTTGGCCTTGGCGGCACGGAGTTCTGGCAGCGCTGGGAGGGTGGTCACAGCCCGACGTTTAGCTACTCGTCCGGCACCGAGCTTGGTCGCAAGTGCATGACCGCCAGCGCGATGCGCTTCGAGGCGATCATGGAAGAGGCTCCCGAGTTGATGATTCAACTTCGCGAGGAGACCAACTGGAGCGGTCGCTTCTTCAATTGGAACGACGACTACAGCGACGAGAGCGCGAACGGCCGCCCACGCGGCGCCGTCCTCTGGGCATGGCGCACGGGCCTCGTCAAGTGGATCAGCCAGACGGGTCCTGATGGAACCTGCTACTTGCCGACGCTCTCGATGGTCGAGCGCGCTGCTTCGAACTGCCTGCGCAAGGGTGAGTTCAACGACGGCGAGATCGAAGGTTGTCAGGCGTACTGATTCGAGAGGGGGCGATGCCGCGTGAGCACGGACCGGTCTAAGGGCGACCGGGAGCGGCCTCGCCAACACCTCGAGAGAAATAAAATAAGAACGCAAACGCCATCTTTCCCCGCTCTCTCTGGTGTGGGGATTTGGCGTTTTGAAAGAGATGCATAAGCAGGAGTCCAAAGTGTTTAGGAGTTCGAATAAATGGCTGGTCGGCGCGCTCGCGCTCAGTTGTTTCGGGAGCGTCAATTGCTCGCGTAACAACGGCCAGGGAAGCGCCGAGGTCAAGCTGACCTCGGACGTGGTCTACGACGAGGGCACGCAGGAGTTGCTCGTGGCGCTTAGCCGCGACCTCAAGGGCAACGAAACGCTGCACACGCGCATCCGTCCTCTCTCCGCGGGCGAGTCGCTCGACTGCGCGGTGATGTCTTCGGACATCCCCACGTTGACCGACCAGCGCGAGGCGACATTGTTCATCGGCCCCAAGGTCGAGCCCACGATGTTCGAGCCACAGACCACGCCGGATTCCCTCCTGAACAACAGCATGGAGGACTACCAGCGTCGCCAAGACAACACGTACTTTATCGACGTGTGTGTGATGGATGGCGGCAAGGTCGCGCACCAGGCGCGCTACGATCTGCGCCAGGCGCTCGATCGCGACGGCAATGGCCTGAGCGGCAAGTTCGACCAGTTCGACGACGGCGAGCGCATCGCCAGTAACCAGGCGTACGCCGCAGCTTGCATCAGCGCCATGGGGGACATCCCCTTCTGGACGCGCCTCGATGCGGATAAGGGCAATGGCAAACTCGTCCACGACGTGGAGGAGGGCTCCGCGCTCGCAAAGGCGATGCTCAAATTCGCCAACGAGTCCTCCAACGAAGAGCTCGACGCGGTCCTCGACGAACGCGCCGTGGTCTTTATCGTCGACGCTCGCCCGATCGCATCGCTCGAGGTCCTCGACGCCATCGACTATGTCGGCCCCGCCGCTTTCCGTCAGATCGCGTCGCATGTCCAGGAGAACGGCCTGGTCGTCGAGAGCGAGTCATTTGACTGGAACACGGTCGACTGCACCGAGATCGGCACGCCGATTCCTTCGACGGTCGACGGGGTCCCACACGAGACCAAGGTCGACAAGTGTGACAACCCACAACAGATCTACTCGCACTGCGAGCCTGACGCGACCACGGGCGCTAACGGCCCACGCGTCGCGAGCGCGCGCAACGCGCAGGGCACTCACTGGGTGTTGCTCTGCCGCAAGTCGCACTCGGCGCAAGGTCGCTACGAAGATATGGCGATGATCGGGCACAACCCCTTCACCGGCCAGACCTGCTTCTTCCAGAACCAGCTGCCTCCCGGCGAGTCGCCACGTCCTGCCAACGACGGCACCAAGATCCCGCACCCTGCTGATAACGTCTCCAGCGAGGCGTCTCCTCAGGTCTGGAACGACCTCTGGGGCGGCATCGAGGGTGGTATCGGTCGCAGCGGTGGCATCCAGTGCCAGGGCTGTCACAGCACCGACCCCTTCATCCACACCCCGTGGATCGATGGGGCCAAGGATGCCAAGGGCGATCCCATTGTTCCAAAGATGGGTCACAACCCCGACTTCGTCGAAGGTTATGGCGGCCCTTACACGCTCATCGATGCTCAGGATCAGGGCTGGAGCCAGCCGCTCCACCTCGTCAGCGAAGAGGCCAGCGCGTGCACCAAGTGTCACCGCATCGGCCGCGACCAGTGGATCTCGGATCGCAGCCTCAACTCGCGTGACAACGCCGAGGGCGGTTGCGTCTTCTGCGGTCAGGCTCCCTGGATCAATCGCTTCGATCACAACGACGCGAACTGGGATCGTCTGTTGACCGAGACCGGCAACTCCTTTGACCACTACTACTGGATGCCGCCCGACGCTGGCGATGTCTTGAACGAGGACCTCTGGCCCGAGTCGGACTACGCCAAGTCACTCGCGTTCATCCGCATGTGCGGCGCAGAGCCGAGCAACCCCGCGTGTAAGTGGGAGCCTCTCCCGAGCGAGCCTGGTGATCCCACCACGCTCCCAGAGGTCGAGCTCACCGGTCAAGCGCTCGCCGAGCGCGCGCTCGACATCCTCGGCGCGCCTTACCAGAAGGATGGCGCCGCCGATGACGGCGACCGCCGCTGCGCCGAGTGTCACGCGACCTCCAAGCGTGGCTTCCGCGACTGGCTCGAGCTCACCGAGCGCGCGAACCAGAAAGGGATCGACCTTCGCCAGGATGTCGAAGGAATGTCGCAGGAAGAGGCGCTCGAGCTCGTGCGCTTCATGCGCCGCGACAACACCGATGACAGCGTCTTCGCTGCCTACAACACCGGCATCCTCGTGGCGGGCGCGCAGTTCCCATACTTCCGTGCGCTCTTCCAGAAAGCCTACGGCAACGACTGGGGCATCCCTTACGGTCAGTTCCTCGCACGCGTCAGCATGCCCAAGGGGAGCCACCCACCGCTCAGCGCGGAAGAGTTCGCCATCGTCCAGAAGTGGTTCGTCGAAGAGAAGCTCTCGAACATCGACGACCTGCTCGTCGAGACGCCTCCTCCCGCATCCTGTGACGAGGTGCGTCAGCAGTACGGTTTGACGCAACATTCGCCATGGCTCGACAGTCACCTCGATGACATGGAGTTCGACGGTTGGGGCGCGCGCAACGACGAGAAGGGCATCAACATGTTTGGCTGCGACAGCGGCAAGGGCGTCGGTTGCTTCTCCGACAAGGAAGACATCACCGAGTTCAACACCAATCAGGTCGCAGGCGCACGCCTCATCGAGGTCCTCGCGGTCGACTTCAGCACCAGCTTCTGGACGCGCTCCTCGGCTGATGGTCGCTTCGTCGGTAACGGCGGGCGAGGAAGCAGCGAGGGCAACTTCGGCGCGACGATCACGGACCTCGTGACGGGCAAGAACATCGGCGTCCGTGGCTCCTACGATCCTGGCTTCTTCCCGAACAACGATGGCTTCATCATGCAAGGCCGCGGCGCTGGTCTCTGTGGCCAGTCCGTCCTGACCAACACCGAAGCGATCGAAGGTGGCATCGACTTCACGGAAGCTGGCTGCTCCAACGCAGAGGGGATCAACCTCTACCAGCACGTCGCCGTCGACACCGATGGTGGTGATTACTTCGTCATCAACTCTGAGTTCACCAGTGACTCGGGTCGCGCCAACGAAGATCCCAAGGCGCCATTCTACGAGGGCTCGACGATGAAGTTCTCGCCGATGGTCTTTGATGGCAACAACTGGAGCCAGAAGCCTGCGGTCGTGGTCGACTCCCCATACGAGGGTGACTCGGTGCTCTCGCCATCGGGCAAGATGGTCATCAGCCGCTTCGCTGGTCCAGACGGCAAGGCGCTCGGCTACATGATTCGCCGCGTCCAGGTCACGCCTTCCGGCGAGAGCTATGACGTGAACATCCGCCAGGCTGTCCAGTTCCTTTGCTTGCCAGGTGCCAAGGCGAACATCTCGTTCGACGAGCGCTTCTCCGTGACGCACGTCTACGAGAACGAGACGGCGAACATCTACCTGACCGACATCCTCACGGGTGAGACGGTCAAGGTGACCGAGATGCCCGCTGGCACCAAGGCGCTCTTCCCGCACTTCCGCTCCGATGGCTGGTTCTACTTCCTGGCCAAAGGTGGAGACGGGGACCGCGTGCTCGCGAGCGACGCTGCGTTGCGCATGCTCGAGCGCTGATCGGTTGAACTGTTGACTTGGCCCTGAGTAAATCCTGTCGGTTTTCACGAGCTGTCAGGATCTTGCTCAGGGCCTTGTTCGTGAAGAATGACGTGATGAATCCGAGGACAAAGATGTCCAGAGCACCGCATATTGTAATGTCACTCGCGCTCTCTGCTTCGCTTCTTGTGGGCTGCTCGCGCGGCACGACAGATGGACCAGAGAATCCGCAGACGACGGGCGAGGAGTCCACCTCCACCGGGTTTCCCTTTGATGGGAGTGGTGGAAAAGAGGACGCGTTCGGGAGATCGCTCGTCGGCATCCCGAGGCCCTATCAACCTGATCCCGAGATGGTCGCAGATCCTCTCGGGCAGAAGGTGCTCCTGGCCACGAACATGCGCGAGCGTCGCGCTCGCGCATGGGACACCGCACGTCAAGTGCTCGAACCAGTCCCCCTCGTCGGCCTCGCCAGCCAGATCGATCGTCTCCCCGATTGCCCCGCTGGCGTCGAGACGCGTGACATCGATCGCTGTGAGAATCAGTCCGACGAGGCGTCCTGCACAGGTTACACCTCTGGGGACGCCTCCATCTGCCAATGGAACGGTGAGGCGTGCGCGCCTTCCTGTGACAACCTCACGCTCCCGGATGGCGCGGAGATCCCGAAGATTCCTCGGTGGAGTACCTGGTATGGCGTCGAGGACATCAGCACGATCTTCAAGGCTGCCTATGGCCAACTCTCACCAGAGGATCAGCGCGCTCGCAGACACTTCACCGACGAGGAGATCGGGCGCGCGATGTTGGTCAACAACAGCGCCGTGGATCGCTCGCGTCGATGGCCGCTTCGTCGCTACACCGACGCGGTAGGGGACCTCTTTGGCTGCGCGCTTCCCCAGGAAGATGGCGAGTCGGACGAGGACTACGCTACGCGCTGTGCGCTCTCGCGTCAGAGTAACTTCAGCGGCGGATCTGCCGCCGGTGGTGGCATCGCGCGCATGGTGTATAGCCCCGCGATGGTGCTCCACATGATGCGCAACTATCCCGAGATCCTGGCGTGTCGCGACGACAAACTCCAGGACACCTGGTGTGGTGGTGACGAGCCTTGCCTCGAGCCCGAGGAGAACTTCTCGACCTGTTTCTCTCAGGAGTTTCCCGCGGACGCTGGCAACCCCTGGGCGGCGCTCGATCCCGAGCAGGCTGGCGATGTCGCGGGCTTGCCAGGTGCGGGCGGCACGGTGTTGATCAAGGCGACATGGGCGCGCGTCGGTTTTGGCTTCAAGCTCCCCGCATATGATACGGACGCGGACGCGCTCTCTGCGTTGCTCGCGCCGGGTGCTGTGGGCAACTGGTCAGAGGATGGCGATCGTCAATACGAGGCCGAGGATGGCGATATCGCTGCGTTCCCGACGCCAAATGACATCTACACCATCACCACGCGATCGGGTGGGACCTACCGCTTGACGGGCCTCCACATCATGACCAAGGACTTGCGTCACTGGAACTGGATCACGCTCTGGTGGAGTGACGAGCCAGACACAGACTTCGGCGCGGATCGCCCCGAGAACTTCTCGACGCTGCCCGGCGTCTGGAGCAATTACAAGATGTGTGTGGTCGTCGATTATACCGAGGCCGACGAGGACGCGGCGGGACGCTTCGCGGATCTCCCCTCGCTCCAGGCTGCGATCACGGCGTCCGGTGCGACGCCTGGCGCGCCCTCCTGGTGCTCGAACCCCTACATCGAAGAAGGCCCAGCCAACGCGCGCACCAACTGCATCGGTTGTCACCAGCACGCAGGATCGCGCTTCGATGAGCAGGGCGCAGGGCTTGTCCTCGAGGATCTGATCACACAGGACGACCCCAACCTCGGCCCGGCCAACCGTTATCCTGCGAATGGTCGTACTCAACGGCGCACGAAGTTTGCCACGGATTACTCCTGGGCGTTTAGTCGCATGGATGACCTGACGGAGTTGATGCGCACCGAGATCGAGTACCAGGGCTCACGTGATGATGGCTGGCGCCGTCAGCAAGCGATCCTCTCGCTCGAGGGTGACGCCGAGCGTGGCGCGGCGCTCTTCGCGCAGACCTCGGAGACGCAAGCGTGCGCCGGGTGCCACGGTGAAGATGGCCTGGGGGACTTCGGGCCATCCTTCGAGCAGCTCTTCGCGCAGAAGACGTCGTGGCAGATGCTCAACACAGTCCTCTATGGCCGCGGGCCGATGCCCGCATGGGGAGAGACCTTGACGGATCAGGAGCTGGCAGACCTCTTTGCCTTCCTCGGCGAGGAGTTTGACCCTGCGAGGTAATTCTGCAGCGGGCTCTACAACGTGAAAGATCAAAGCGGCGCGCCAAATTGGCGCGCCGCTTTGCTTTTTGATGCTGGCTTGTCGAGCCCGTGATGCTTGAAAACTGGCCCTTCAGGTACTACATGTAAGAGTAGGTAGAATTTATCCGACGGCCTCTCCTGAGACTCTGTGAAGCAACGGCGTCAGGGAGGTTCACATCCTTGCCTATAAGGTCGCTTTTATGAGTGGAACCCATCGTTTCGTACGGTTGCTCCGGTGGCTCTGCACCGCGTGGCTCTTGTTGATGTTCGTGGGCGGTTGCAAGCCCGAGTTCACCGAGTCCGAATGTGAGACGGACGCGGACTGCTTTGCTGACGAGACGTGCTCGGAGCAAGGTGTCTGCGTGATCAACGGCGCGAGCACGATGCGGCCCGAGGTTACGAGCTTCACCGCTGCTCCATCTGAGGTGGAGGAGGGCGGCTCGATCACGCTGACGTGGGAGACGCAGAATGCTGCTTCCGGCGAGATCACGTCGACTGCCATCGGCTACACTTACATGATCCCCGAGGCGGATCTCGCGAGCGGGTCGACCACGGTCGAGAACCTGACGCAAGACGCGACGTTCACGCTGACCCTTCTTCAGGGAACGCGCCGCGCGACGGAGACGGCGTCGGTGACCGTGACTCCCGCAGAGAATCCTCCCGTGATCGAGTCGTTCACGGTGATGCCAGAGGATATCGTCGAGGGCGATCGCATCGCGCTCGAGTGGGTCACGAGCGGCGCGACGAGCGGTCAAATTAGCTACGGTGGCGAGGTCTTCCCGCTTGGCGATGGCGACCTCGACAGCGGCGTCTACCGCCTCGATATCACCGAGACGACGACCTTCACGCTCTCGATGAGCAATGAATTTGGCGAAGCCTCCGAGGATCTGCTCGTCGAGGTCACGCCTGCCAACATTCCTGTGATCGATAGCTTCACGGCGGATGTGACCGAGGTCGCCGCAGGTGGCAGCGTGACGCTCTCGTGGGAGACCACGGGCGCGGACAGCCTGGCCATCGCGGACACCGACGGCGAGGTCTTCTCGAGCACAGACAGCAGCGAGGTCGCCTCTGGAATGACCACGGTGACTGTGGCAGCAGACAGTATTTACACCCTCACAGCCAGCAATGGCGCTGGCGATGTGACCGCGGCGGTCACTGTTTCGGTGGTTCTGCCACCCGTGATCAACTCCTTCACTGCTTCGCAAGAAACGGACGTGGTTCCTGGAAACACCGTCGACCTCTCCTGGGATGTGACGGATGCCGAGATGATCGTGATCACGGATGGTTCAGACAACATGGTCTCGACCTCGATGATGGCGACAGGCTCGGTCAGCGTGCAGATCGACGTAGCAGACACCTTCACGCTTACCGCGACCAACAGCGGCGGCGAGGTCACGGATTCGGTGTCGATCTCGGTGCTCGGCGCGCCTGTGATCAATACGTTCACCGCCTCGCAAGACACCGACGTGATCACGGGCAGTACCATCGACCTGAGCTGGGATGTGACGGGCGCGGACAGCATCGAAATCACTGACGCCGCAGGCACGAGCCTGACAACATCGACCATGGCGTCCGGGACCGCGACGGTTTTGGTCAGCGGCGACGAGACGTTCACGCTGACAGCGAGCAATGGCGCTGGAGATGTCACCTCGGACATCATGGTCGCGGTGCTGCGTGCGCCGATGGTCAATAGCTTCACCGCTTCGCAAACCTCCAACATCGTCCCTGGCGCGACCGTCGACCTGAGTTGGGATGTGACGGGCGCAGACAACATCGAAATCATTGATGGCGGCGGCAACTCGCTCCACACATCGACCATGGCGACGGGTATGCACACCGTCACGGTCAACGCGGACGAGACCTATACGCTGACGGCCACCAACGGTGGTGGCTCGGCAGGAGCCGCCGCGAGCGTTGCTGTGTTGCGCGCTCCCACGATCGGCTCTTTCCTCGCGTCGCAAACGAGCAACGTGGTCCCTGGAAGCTCGGTCAACCTCAACTGGTCGGTGAATAACGCGACCGGGATCGAGATCACGGACGAGCTCGGTGCATCCGTGACGACCTCGACGATGAACTCGGGGACCTTCACGGTCGTGATCAACTCCAACAAGACCTACACCCTCGCTGCCACCAACGCGGCAGGAACAACCAACAGCTCGCCGGTACAGATCACGATCCTTGGCTCACCCACTGTCAACAGCTTCACCGCTTCGCAGACTTCGGACATTCTCTCCGGTAGCACCATCGACCTGAGTTGGGATGTCTCCGACGCGATGACGATCTCGATCGAAGACTCGGGCGGCAACAACGTGACGACCTCGAGCATGGCGACGGGGACGGCAAACGTGACCGTAACCGCAGACGAGACCTATACGCTCTCGGCGACCAACGCGACGGGCACGACCACCGCGACAGTCAGCGTGACGATCCTTGTCGCGCCGACAATCACTAGCTTCACAGCGACACCAAACAGTAACCTGATCGTCAACGACAGCGTGGATCTTGCCTGGGATGTGAGCGGCGCGGACAGCATCGAAATCACTGACGGTGGTGGCAACAGCGTGACGACCTCGACCATGGCGATTGGAACCTTCGCGGTGACCGCGCAACAGGACGAGACCTACACCTTGACCGCCACCAACGCCGCAGGTTCGACGACGTTGACCGCGAGCATCACCTTGCGCCCGACGCCGACAGTGAACGCGTTCACTGCTTCGCAGACGATGAATGTTCCCAACGGAGGCATGATCTCGCTCTCCTGGAACACGTCCGAGACCGACAGCATCGAAATCACCGATGGTGGCGGCAACTCACTCCATACATCCAACATGGCGATCGGCTCGTTTAGCGTGACCGTGACTGCGGACGAGACCTACACCTTGACGGCTGTCAATGGGAACGGCCAGGCGCAAGCTACTGTCAGCGTGACGGTGTTGGCTGCTCCGACCATCAACAGCTTCACCGCGACGCCAAACAGCAACATCACTCCTGGTGGAATGGTGGATCTTGCCTGGGATGTAACGGGCTCGATGAACATCGAGATCACGGACATGGGCGGCAACTCCATTCATACATCGACCATGGCGACTGGTATGCACACGGTCACGGTCAATGCAGATGAGACCTATACGCTGACGGCGACAAACCCGAGCGGCTCGGTCACCTCGACCGCCAGCGTGACCGTGACTGTGCCAGCCCCCACCATCAACAGCTTCACCGCGTCGCCAGACAGCGACGTCGAGCCAAACGCCATGAGCACGCTCTCCTGGGATGTGACGGGCGCAGACAGCATCGAAATCACCGATGGCGGTGGTAACTCCGTCCATACATCCAACATGGCGACCGGCTCGTTTGCAGTGACCGTGACCGCAGACGAGACCTACACCTTGACCGCCACCAACCTGAACGGTTCGGCGATGGATACGGTCAGCATTACTGTCCTCGAGGCGCCTGTGATCGATACCTTTACGGTGTCACAGGATACGAACGTTCCGCTCGGTTCGGACGTGACGTTTAACTGGTCCGTGACCAATCCTGCTCAAATCACGCTCGTCGATTCTGGTGGCAACACGCTGCTCGACACGATGATGTTGACGGGCATGACCACGGTCACGGTCAACGCGGACGAGACCTACACCTTGACCGCCACCAACGCTGTGGGAATGGACAGCGCGATGCTTTCAGTGACGACGCTCCCGCTGCCTGTGATCGACGTTTACGATGCAGACAAGACCTCGACCGTTTCTGGCGAGAAGGTGCAGCTCGATTGGTTGACCACCGGCGCGACCTCCTTGACCGTGACGGACAATCAGGGAGGCATGACCTACAACGTGCCCATGGGCGACATCGCCAGCGGCAGCCACACGGTCTTCCCGCAGGTCACCACGGTGCTGACCTTGACGGCCACCAACGCATCGGGCTCGGTGACGAGTGATGTGACGGTTACCGTGTCTGCTGCAAAGATCATGATCACGGAGGTGCTCTACGACCTCGTTGGCACTGACGTCGATCGCGAGTGGGTCGAGCTGTTCAACGCTGGCGACACCTTCGTCAACCTCAAGCACTACAGCCTCGGTACTGGTGGGACGGACTATACGTCGTCGACCTACCAACTCGGTGACATCGTGATTCCTCCAAAGGGAACCGTGGTCGTCGGTGGTCCCATCTCCGACGCGGCTAACGCTACCCCTGTGTTCGCGCAAGCGGATGCGTTTGCTGGCTTGCAAAATGGTGGCGCTGACTCCGATGGTGTCGCGCTCTTCTTCGCGGAGGCCGCCTCGATTACGCCAGCGACGGTGCCGATCGACAACGTCATTTACTCGGGCGCGAACAACAACAACCTGCTCGGTGAGGGTGGCGTCGCAGAGACTGTGATCGCTCCTGCTGTCGCGGCGGGTTCCTCGCTCGTGCGCACTTCGGATGCCTCGGACCTGTTCGTCGAGGCGACCGCGCCGCAACCCAACCTCCCGGTCCACGTGACCTCGCTCGACTACACGGTCGGCCCCAACGAGTCGCTCGACACGTTGACCATCTCGGGCTTTGGCTTCGAGCCAGACCTCGATGAGGTCAAGCTCGGCGCCACCGATCTTAACTGCATCGCCGTGGGCATCGACCAGATGCTTTGCGACCTCGCGCTCCCTTCCTCGGATGTGGGCACGGTCGATCTGACGATCAAACGCGTTAACTTCTATGACCAGGACGTCAATGGCGACGCCGTGATCGCTGCGCTCCCTGTCGCTGAGCAACGCACGTACACCTTGCTCAGCGCCTTCACCTTCGAGGGGCAAGTCGCAGACACTGGCGTTGACTTCTACTGCTCGTTGCTCGACCCATCCTCGGCTACCGCCACGGTGAACAACGCTATCGACGTGCAGGTGTTGCTCTTTGCTCAGGGCGTGACCGAAGGAGCGCCCGGCTCACTCCCGGCTGGCTGGATGGTCCAGGCAGGTTACTTCGATCGCGCGGATAACCCTTACGAGGTCTATGGGATCACCTGGGTCGACTTCAGCACGCAAGCTGATGATAGCGTGGAAAGTAACAACGAGCTCTTCACCGTTTCGCTTATCTCCGACACCGCGAGGTTGGCGGAGGCAGGTGGTCGCGTCAGCAAGGACAACGGCTTGACCTGGACTTATTGCGATTCGCAATCGCTCGCTGGTGGTTCCGATGATGGCTGGCAGAACGCTGGCGGCGTCGACCTCGAGTGGACCCCCTGAGCTATTTCCCCCAAGAAAACAAAAGAGCCCGGCATGTGCCGGGCTCTTTTGTTTTCTTGGGGGAGATGGGAGCAGCGCACGTTTCGTGTTCGGTCGATAACTCACTGCCAAACCGAAAGCTCCTCGATGCTCGCGGAGTGCGAAGTGAGGCGCCTCACCCGCCGATGGCGTTCATCGACTTGAAGGTGACACCGCCAGCCTCGAGGTCGAAGCTGTGGCGTTCTTTCTTTTCACCGAGTGATTTGTCGATGGCGCGCGAGAGGAGGTGCGCCTGATCGTCATGGGAGAGGGGAGAGCGGAGGATCTCGCGCAGGTCGATCTCGTGATCATCTGCCAGGCAAGCTCGCAGTCCTCCGGTCGCGGTCATGCGCAAGCGGTTGCAGTTTTCGCAAAAACACTCGGTGACAGCGCTGATGATGCCGACGATCGCGCCACCTGACGGCAACCCTTGCCCGAGCAGGCGCCAGTAGCGCGCAGGACCCGCGCCATAGCGCGCGCGGTCTGGGGTGATGTCCCAGGTCTCACCCAGACGTTGGCGAAGCTCTCTGGCGCTCACGCAAGCGTCTCGGCCATCCTTGCCCCAGACTGTGTCCTGTCCGATGGGCATCACCTCGATAAAGCGAAGGATCACATTTTGGCTGGCGGCAAACCGCACCAGGTCCTCGACCTCATCATCATTGAGATCTCGCACGACCACGGCGTTGAGTTTGATGTTCGTGACGCCTGCCTTTTTGATGGCCTCCATCCCTTCGAGGACACGCTCGAGGGTGCCATGTCGTGTGATCTCGCGAAACCGCTCGGGGTCGAGGCTGTCGATGCTCAGGTTCAGGCTGTCGAGCCCGGCTTCTGCGAGCGGTCGGGCGTAGCGAGGGAGCAAGAACCCATTGCTCGTGAGCGCGACGTGTTCGATGCCATCGATCGCCTTGAGCTTGGCGATGAGCTCGGGGACATCGGCGCGGACCAGTGGTTCTCCGCCTGTGAGACGGATCTTCTTCACACCTCTGGCGGCGAACACGGTGACCGCGCGCGCGACTTCGTCCCAGTCGAGGAGTTCGGGGTTCGAGGAGAAGGGATCGCCTTGCGCGGGCATGCAGTAGACGCAGCGGAAGTTGCACCGCTCCGTGAGCGAGATGCGCAGGTAGTCGACCTCGCGATCGAAGCGATCGACGAGTCTCCTGGGGTTGTTCTGCGAATCTATCAAAATAAAGGCTCCAAAAATGGATCGAGGTGGGCACGAACACAACGGTTGACCGTTGTTGTTCATGCCCACCTCGTTAACTTTCCCAACGTAGCCATGGGCTCGGGCTCAGAAGAGTGAGATCGGATCTTCTTTCGAGCCTGAAGACTTCTTGGTCTCCTTCTTGGGCGTGGACTTTTTGCTCGAGACCTTCTTGCTCGAGGACTTCTTGGTGCTCTTGCCACCCGTGGATTTTTTGCTCGGGGACTTCTTGCTCGAGGACTTCGCGACGCGGCGCGTGGACTTGCGCCGTGTGGATCGCTTGGTCTTCTTCTTGGTGTCCTCTTCCTCGATCTCGGTGAAGGTCTCGCTGATGTTGTAGACCTGCGCTTCCTTGCCGAGCTCGACCTCGTAGGTCGGCGAGGCAGGCTCGATGTTGCGCGAGTTCCCCTCGATGTCTGGCGTGGTCGTGTCCAGCGTCAGCGCGAGGGTTTGGTTCGGGGTGCCGACATGAACAAAGTGTGCGCGCCCTTGCGCGTCCGTCGTCCCGACGACCTTGTCGCCCATCTTGACCGGGATGCCAACGCACTTGACCGGCTCGAGATCCTTGTCACAGTCAGCCGAGACCCAGACGAGGTATTCGACCTCGGCCGAGGCGACCGAGGTGAAGAGTTGGACAGGCTCGGCGATGACGCCGGTGCGCTCCTTGTTGTACTTGAGCGAGAGCGCTTGCGTGGTCTCGTAGGTCTCGTTGGGGACGAACTTGTAAGCAGGGTTCTTCCCGATGGCGAGCGTGACCTCGGTCTTTGGCTTGTCGGTGAGCAGCGCGCGGAATTTCCCCTCACGGTCAGTGTAGCCAATGGTCTTGCCATCGAGCAGCACAGGCATGCCCGCGACGCCCTTGTCCTTTTGGCTATCGAGGCTCACGCGCACATCGATCTCGAACTTGAAATCAGGTGGCGGCCCGGCGGCTTTTTGTTGCCCACCGCACGCGCTCAGGGCGGCGCTGGACAGCAAGACCATGGCGAGGGTTTTGAGGGGGCTGGGGGAGGTTGTCACAGGCACGGCTTACTCCTCTTCTTCTTCGTTGGACTCTTCTTTCGCGTCGGCGCCCGAGCGCTTCAAGGTGAGGATCTCGGCGTCAGCGTTTGTCTCGAAGAAGCTCAATGCGTTCGCGTTAGGATCTAACAACACGAAGTTGCGGTAAGGGATCGCCGCGGCTTTGAACTGCTTCTCCTCGACCAGACGCTTCTCGATGCGCTTGAGTTGTTCGGTGCGCCACTTCTGAAGACCTTGATCCTCGAAGAGCTTCTTCTGCATCGCCAACTCTTTCTCGCCAAGCGTGCCACCTTTGGCTCGGACTACACGGGCAAAACCCTCCAAAGCGGATCTGTAATCCTTATCTTTGTCGCTGTATTTCTTCGCGTTTTCGAGCGACTTGTCGATCCCGTCAAAGATCTCGTCGACTTGCTCGTCGGTGAGCGTCTCTTTCTCGACGGTCGAGGACGGCTTCTTTGCAGGGGGCGAGTAGATGAAGCTCGAGATGACGGCGAGTCGCTCGTCGTTCTGGAGCTCGCCCGGAGCGTTTGCCTTGGTCTCGAGTCCTTCCGGGACCTCAGGGATGTTGACCTGAGGTGGGATGCCTTGCGGTTTGTTTGCAGACATCTGCGTCCACACGCCCACGCTCACCAACAGGATGGCGGCCAGCGCGACGACGGGGAAGATGATGCGGCGATCGAACTTGTCCTCATCATCGATGGCGCCCTTGAAGCCGAGCGCGCGTAGCGCTGCTTCTGGCTTGCCGCGTTTCTTTGGCTCGAATTCGACGAGGGAGGCGAGCGCCTTCTGGAGCTTTTTCTTGTCGATAGTCGCCGCGCGTCCTGGATCTGGCGCGCCCGTCAGAGCGTTGATCAGCAGGATGCCAAACGAGAAGTAATCCGACGTGGGGACAGGATTTCCGCGATGGAGTTCGGGCGCGCCAAACGGCCCGAGGTTCCCGCGATCCTCGAACGAGAGCACGTCGAAAGGCTCGAGCTTTGTCTCGCCGGTTTGCGCGTCGAACCAGACCGCATCACTCGTCAGGTTGCTGTAGACGTGGTTGCTCTTGTGCACTGCCTTGAGCGCATTGAACACGGCAGGGGCCCATTCCAGGATCTTGTCTGGCGTGAGCATGCCCTGTTGCATGATGTGCGTGAGGCGCATGCCATAAGGGCGCTCGAGCTCGACCCAACAACCCGAGTGCGAGGCGAACATGCCGTTCATGCGCGCGAGGTTCGGGTGCGAGACCTGGCCAAGCTCGGAGAGCTTGACGCGCAGGCGCTCGGGCATCGTGTCCGGGTGATCTTCCCAGATGCGCTTGAGCACGACCTCCTGGCCTGCCTGGTTGCGCGCGAAGATCAGCGTGTAGTCCCCGTATTGTTGGATGCTCTCGTGGCCGTACTGGTACGACTGCTGGAGGAGCGCGTCCTGCTGCGGCGTGGATTGATCCGGGGTGGTGATGCCTGGCGTTTGCCCCACGTTCCCGGCGGCGAGCTGGTTGAGGTCGACAAACTGCGTGCTCCCCTCGAAGCTCCCGCCGTGGTCGACCGGCCCTGCCGATGGACCCGGTCCGGGAGGTGGGCCAGGGCTTGGCGCCGGACCTCCGAGGTTGTTGATGTCGACAAACTGCGTGCTCTCCTCGGCGCTCGCGGCCGCGCCGCCGATCACGAGAGAGCTGTTGCTCCCGCTCGCTGGCTCCGCGCCAAACTGAGGCTGGCCACCAAAGCTGCCGCCCCCTTGAGGCGTGGGTGGAGGACCAGCGGGCGTCGCAGGAGGACCGTTGCGGAAGCTGTTGATGTCGACCATCTGGGTCGCTTCCTCTGGATCTTCACCGTAGTTCGCGCCCCCCTGAGGTTGCGCTGGAGGGTAGGCAGGCGCGCTGCCATAGCCACCGCCATAGCCGCCGCCGTGGCCACCTGGTCCACCATGACCGCCATGACCACCGTGGCCGCCCGGACCACCTCGGCCGCCGCCTCGATTCGGGGTAGGAGGAGGGGTTTGCGGAGGCCCGGCGCGCAATTGGTTGATATCGACCAGCGCAGTGGCGTCTTCGCTGTCGGCCATCCCACCAGGCGATTGCTGGTGAGGATCTGGACCGCGTTGACGCTGCTGCTGTTGATTCATCAGGCTGCGTCGGGCTTGTTTGAAACGATCATCGGACATGGTGTTTCACCACCTTGTGAGGTGCGAATGGTGCGCGCGCGAAACCGATAAGCCGTCTGGCTTATCGGCGCCTTCGCGGCTGGCGATCTTGCTGCTGAGGCATGAACCAGGATTCGTCGATCTCCAGGCCACGCTCGAGCACAGCGTCAAAGAACGTGGGCACGTTGCCGCAAGGCTCGAGTTGCCCCAAAACCTTGCCGTCCGGGCCATAGCCGCGGTGGCGGAACTCGAAGATCGGGTAGATCTTGTACTCGCCGTTCTCGGCGAGCCCGAGACACTCGGCGATGTGTGTGATCTTGCGAGAGCCGTCGTTAAAGCGCGAGGTCTGCACGATCATCTGGATTGCCGCGGCGACCTGAGAGCGCAGCGCCATCAACGGCATCTCGACCTCCGACATCATCGCCATCGTCTCCAGACGGCGCAACGTATCATCGGGGTAGGTCGCGTGCGTCGTCGACATGCTGCCGCCGTGACCCGAGGTCATCGCCTGGAGCAGCGAGAGCGCCTCGCCGCCACGGATCTCGCCGATCACGATGCGATCCGGGCGAAGCCTCATGGCGGAGTGGAAGAGATCCCCGATCTCGACGCGTCCGCGCCCCTTGGAGTCTGGACCCCTTGCCTCGAGCATCACCACGTGAGGCTGCTGCAATTGCAGCTCGCTCGAGTCCTCGATCACGAGGATGCGCTCGTCCGGGTTGATGAGCGTCGAGATGCAGTTGAGCAAAGAGGTCTTCCCCGACCCCGTGCCGCCTGCCACGATCAGGTTGCGCTCCATCTGAACACAGAGGTTGATAAACTTCGCGCCAACGGCCGTCACCGAGCCGTAGCTCATCAACTTCTCCATCGTCAGCGAGAACTTGCCGAAGCGACGGATCGCGATCGTCACGCCGTTGCGCGCACACGGTGGCAACACCACGTGCACGCGGCTGCCATCAGGCAGGCGCGCGTCCATCCTCGGGTTGAGCTCGTTGAGCGTCTTCCCGACATATTGCGCGATGTTCTTCGCGCCGCTGATAAGATCATCTTCCACGGGGAAGAAGGCATCTGTCTGGTGGAGCTTTCCGCTGATCTCGACCCAAATATCATTGGGGCCGTTGATCATGATCTCGGAGACCGAGTCATCCTCCAAATAAGGTACGATCGGCTCGAAGTATCGACGGATCGACTGTTCGAAGATCTCCTTTGGGATCATGGCATCTTACCCTTGTTTGAGAAACCTTGAGGCTTTCTCGTACCGTGACTCTCAGCGCTGTGATTTGGCCGAGCCGCTTTTTCCAGGCACTTCCGGCTACCTTTCACTATACAAGACGCATGAAACAAGCGTCAATCACACCCCTACTTCAGATGCGAAGTGCGGAATCCCATCTGGCCTCCGCTCGTTCCCCGTGTTAAGCATCCTGGCCTGGAGCCTCTCTCTACAGGTTCTTTTGTCCGCGAGGTCAACACGATGATCAAGTTTATCGACAGGGTCTTCCCCTTCTTCGCTGGCGTCACCGCGCTGCTCTGTCTGGGCGCGCTCTACGCCATCTTCTTCTACGCTGGCGTCGACGCCGTACAGGGGATCTCGCAAAAGATCTTCTTCGTCCACGTCCCCTCGGCCATGTCTTGCTACGCGGGCTTTATCATCTGCTCGGTCGCCTCGCTTGTGTACCTGCTCAAGCCACGCCGTGCATGGGATGTTGCCGCCAGGACGGGCGCTGATCTCGGGATACTCTTCTGCATCTTCGTCCTGATTTCTGGCCCGCTCTGGGGCTACAAGGCGTGGGGGAAACCCTGGGTGTGGGACCCTCAGCTCACCGCCACCTTCGTGCTCTTCTTGCTCTACGGTGGCTACGTGGCGCTCCGCTCCCTCTCGCCCGACACGCACACGATCCGTCAAATCGGCGCCGTGCTCGCGGTCTTCGCATGCGTCGATATCCCCTTTATCCACTACTCGATCCAGAACTGGGGCGGACAACACCCCGTCGTCGAGAGGGAAGGGGGCTCCGGGCTCTCCCCCGATATCGCCGCCGCGTTTGGCATCTCCATGCTCGCCTTCCTGTTCCTCTTCACCGCGCTCTACTGGTTGCTGCTCCGCACGCGGCTGCTCGAGCTGCGCGTCGAAGAGCTTCACCTCGAAGTCGAAGATCTCGCCATCGCTCAGGACTTTGTCTAAAGCGCTACCCCCAACCCACGTCCGCAAGTCGCAGGTTTTACGATGCCTCGGTTTCTCTCGAAAATAACCGCCACGCTCGCGACATCTCTTGTCTCGTGCTTGCTCCCCTCGATCGCGCTGGCGCAAAACTCCGCCGCCGCCAAGGAGACCACCATCCACGGCGGCACGCTCGTGATCATCTCCTACATCGCGCTCTGGGTCCTGATCTTTGGCTTCGTGGCGTTCGTGCTAAGGAAGCAAGCCTCCGTGATCGCGGATCTCTCCGAGGTCGAAGGACGCCTCGACAAGTACTTCGACGCGCTCCCCGAAAAGCCCGAGTGATCTGCTCATGAACACCGCGCATATTTTCTATATCCCGGTCATGATCATGATCGGTTTCTTTATGGGCTTTTTCTCTGGACGACGCGCAGCCGAGCGCGAAGCTCAGGAGGCAAAAAAGAAGCGCGCACGCCGAGAGCGTGCGCGCCGCGCCACCGAGACATCCTCACAACATGAGGACGAGGCTCCAGGTGAAGAGGGGGAGGGCGAGGAAGATCCTCGCTGACCCATCGCTGCTTCGGGCAGCGACTGAACGCTACTCTTGCTCCTCGCCAACCTTGGGTGGGATGCCGCCATCGCGCTCCCACCACTCCAGGCCATCGTCCCCGTTGGTCTCGACCTTGTCTCCGAGCACCATTTGCCCGAGGCGCTCCTTGAGCTCCTCGAGGCCAATGTGTCCCGCCGCGGAGATCTCGAAGCACTCCAGCCCCAGACCTTCGAAGTGCGCGCGGATCTCGTCCGCGCGCTCGCGCACGCGTGGAAGATCAACCTTGTTCAAGGCCACCAACTGTGGACGCTCGAGCAAGTCGGCGTTGAACTTCTCGAGCTCCCTGCACAACACCTCGTAGTCCTTGATCGGCCCACGGCCATCAGGGTTGTCCTCGAGCTGCTCTGTGACCTCGAGCACGTGCACCAATACATTGGTTCGCTCGACGTGTTTCAGGAACTGGATGCCCAGACCCTGGCCCTCGTGCGCGCCCTCGATCAGCCCAGGAATGTCCGCGATCACGAACTCCTGATAGTCGTGCCAACGCACGACGCCGAGGTTTGGGGTGAGCGTCGTGAAGGGGTAGGCCGCGATCTTTGGCTGCGCGTTCGAGAGCGCCGCCACCAACGTCGACTTCCCGACGGATGGGTAGCCCACGAGCCCGACATCAGCGATCAGCTTGAGCTCGAGCTTGAGCGAGCATTGCTCGCCAGGAAACCCTTGCGTCGCTTTCCTCGGCGCGCGGTTGCGCGAGGATGCGAAGTGCTGGTTTCCCTTTCCTCCATCCCCTCCACGAGCCGCGATGAAACGCTGCCCCTCGTGGGTCAAGTCCGCGACCTGCGCGCCGGTTTCGATATCGATCAACAAGGTCCCCACGGGAACCTCCACGATCTCATCCTTGCCGCCGCGGCCGCTCATGTTCTTTGGGCCGCCTGCCTGGCCGCTCTCGGAGCGGATGTGGCGCTTGTGGCGAAACGCCGCGAGCGTGTGCGCGTTGTGCGTCGCCACAAAGACGACATCTCCGCCCTTGCCCCCATCACCGCCCGAAGGACCTCCGCGAGGTACATACTTCTCACGGCGAAAGGCGACCGTTCCATCCCCGCCGCGACCGGCCTGGATATGTAGCGTTGCTTCATCGACAAACATCTCGGGCACCTCCTTGGAGCGCGATTGCATAGCCCGTTAACACAAATGGCGAGAGTCTCCACCACCGACATCGCCTTGGATGTTCGTTGGGCGGGGAGCTCTCGCCATTTGAGATTCGTTGCTCGTTTCTATCACGCGCTCGATCTGGCTGCCCTCTCGGAGCAATTCACGAGCGCGCTATAGAAATCACTCGGCTGCTGCCTCGATGTGAGGAACGACCGAGACGGTCTTGCGGCCGCCGCGACGCGTGCGGAACTCGACCGTGCCGTCGACGAGCGAGAAGAGCGTGTAGTCCTTGCCCGTGCCGACGTTATCGCCAGCGTGGAACGTGCTGCCCACCTGACGAACGATGATACCGCCCGCGTTCACCCACTGACCACCGTAGCGCTTGACGCCGCGGTACTGCGGGTTGGAGTCGCGGCCGTTGCGTGTCGAGCCTTGTCCTTTCTTGTGTGCCATGTCGTTCTCCTTGATCCAATCAGTCGCGCTCTTGTCCCTTGAAACAAAGACCCTTGGCGACCTTGACGAGCTTGTGGGGTGGGGCCAAGCCTCACTAACCAATCACTCGGGTGGTTTATGCCTCGACGCTCTCGATGCGAACGCGCGTGAAGTGCTGACGGTGACCGCGCTTACGGCGGTAATCCTTGCGGCGCTTCTTCTTGAAGACCACGATCTTGCGGCTGCGGCCTTGCTCGATGACGCTCGCCTTGACCGTCGCGCCCTCGACCAGAGGTGCGCCGATCTTGATGTCTTCGCCTGCGCCAACGGCGAGCACGTGCTCGAAGATCACCTCGCCACCAGCTTCGACGCCAGCGAGCTTTTCGATCTTGATCACGTCCCCTTCTTGGACGCGGTATTGCTTACCGCCCGTCTTGATCACTGCATGCATTCTTGGACTCCTCTTTATCTCTCTCGCATCCCCTTTTTGCGGCCCACAAAACCACTCGGCTTCTCTTTGTTTGGCTCGTTTACATCGAGCTCGCCGCGATCTCGCGTCAAGAGAAGGGGTGGGTGGGCAGGCGATGCTTCATTACGCTTCCTGCCTAATCTTTCTCAGCCTCTTTCGAGCAGCGACCGGACAAGTGGGAATGGGCTCGTCACTAATCACCTTGATGAACCCTTGGGAAAACCAGGGCCACCTCGAAGGGCAACGAACCATACATATCGACCCCTTACCCGTCAAGGAGGTTGTGCCTTCAGGGCGAATTGTTTGCGCCGTTTGCCAAGGGGTGCGCGCGGCGCTGTCTAGCTCGTCGCGCCCCGCTTGAGCAGGCTCTCGAGCACGATCTCGCTCCGGTCCACGCTGCGCATGTAATAGTCGGCCAACAGACGCAGGCGCTCTCGCTCACTCAGATCACCGTGAAACCCTTGCCGCGCGATGCGATCCTGGCGGATGTGGTAGAAGCTCAAGGCCGCCGCCACCGAGATGTTGTAGCTCTCGGCAAACCCGAGCATCGGCAAGATGCAGCGAATATCACTCGCCTCCAGGACCTCCTCGCTCACGCCATCGCGCTCGTTGCCAAACACGATCGCTGTCGGCGCCTCCGTGAAGTCGATCTCGCCGATCTCCACGCAATCCTCCGAGAGCTGCGTCGCCACGATCCTGTAGCCGCGCTCCTTCAAATGCTCGACGCATGTCTTGCGCTTTCGCCACATATGAAAGTCGAGCCACTTGTCCGCGCCAGCCGTGATCCTCGCCGAGCGCTTGAACTTGCTCTGTAGGTTGATGGAGTGAAACTCCTGGATGCCCATCGCCTCCGCGCTCCGCATCACCGCGGCCATGTTCCCCGTATCATAGAGGTTGTCGCAGACGGTCACGATCGAATACGTGCGCTGCGCGACGACCTCGGCGATGCGCTCGCGGCGCTCCGGAGAGATGCGTGACTCGAGCAACGCGATCGCTTCCTCGGAGGTGAGCTCCTCTTCGCCTGCGCGGATGGTTTCTGAGAGCGGGAACTGTGACATGAACGACTCCTTCGAATCATACCCTGGGCCATCCTCCTTACCTCTCCCTTTTCCACCCGTAAAGTTCCCGTCGAGACCACACAGGCGGATATGGTGTAGGATATTGTATTCTACAGGAGATCTTCGCTATACTGCGTCGTCCTGAGAATTGGCCAAAACGCATCGTCCCACGAACCGCGACCATCATGACGCCAGGTTCTGTGCTACGAGGAGCCCATGAATATCGACTTTTACCGACCGACCACATTCCTTCGCTCTCTCGGCGCGTTCCTTTGCGCCGCGACCCTGCTCGCCGCCAGCGGATGCTCGGAGGATGTGACCCCTGAAGAAAACAACAGCGGCAGCAGCTGCCCTGCGGGTGAGATCGAGAACCCGATCACTGGCGTCTGCCAGCCTTCAGGTCCCGCCAACAACCAGACCTCGGGCAACAACGCCACGACGTGTCCTGGTGGCGGCGTGGTCAACCCCGTGACGGGCATGTGCCCTCCGGTGAGCACCAACAATACGACGCCTGGCAACAACACCACGCCTGCTAACAACACCACGCCCGGTAACAATACGACCCCTGGCAACAACACCACGCCGGGCAACAATACCACGCCCGGTGACATGGGGATGGACATGCCGCCCGTCGAGATGTGCTCGCCAGATCTCGACTCCGACGGCGATGGCCTGACCGATGCGTGCGAGTGTGATTGGGGCGGGATGCTCGACCCGAACAACCCGGACACCGACGGCGATGGCCTGACCGATGGCGAGGAGGACGCGGACGCGAGCTGTGGGATCTCCAACGGCGAGACCGATCCTCGTCAGGCAGATACCGACGCAGATGGGATCAATGATGGGGATGAGGTCGCCGGAAGCACCAACCCCCTGACCTCGGACACCGACGGCGACGGCATCCGCGATGGCGTCGAGGTCAACGGCTGCACCGATCCGAACTCGGTCGACTCCGACGGAGATGGCATCGAGGACGGCGTCGAGGACGCGAACCAGGATGGAAACATCGGCGTCTGTCCGATGCGCATGTACGATCCTGCCTGCGCCGCCGGAGAATCCGATCCCTGCAAGGAGGACACAGACGGCGACGGCACGCTCGACGCCGACGAGGTCATCTACCGCACGTGTCGTCCTTCTGATCTGATGAACCTCGTGCAGCCGCCGCTCGTCATCAACATGAGCGGTGACTACCAGCTCGCGATCAACACCACGGCGACTCCCGCTGATGTCACCAGCACATCGGGCGCCGCCATCGACGCGCACGTCTTCGAAGATCCCGCCAACGCTTACACTGGCTTTGTCGTCTCGCTCACGCCTCCCGCAGGCCAGGACGAGGCGACTCAGCTCGCGGACCACGTCTTCACCGAGGTCAGCGCGCAATACCCGATGTCCTCGCGCCGAAGCGCAGGGCGTCAGATCACCACCCACGACAACTTCAAGGCTATCGTCGGTGGCGTGATCGATCTCCCCGCCGGTACCGCTCCCGAGGCCGCGCGCGATGCGATCCTCGCGAAAATCACCGGGGTCACAGATCTGACCCACACGCTCGCTTCGACGATCCCCGTCGGCGCCATGGAGCCCACGCTGCTTCACTACGAAGTCATCGCGCGCACCCCCAGCGAGTACATCCTCGTGGGCGCGTTCGCGCCGCTGACCGCGCTCGAGGACGACAACCTCGAGACCGGCTTCCGCGTCGATGACCTCGTCAACGGCACGTCCGCCGCGCTGAGCATGGAAACACTCGAAGCCGATTGCGTCTCCTACAAGGTCGTCGAGCGTCCTCAGGTCGATATCATCATCTCGATGGATGCCTCCGGTTCGATGAGCGACGAGCAGATGGCGTTGGCGAACTTCGTCGGCGATCTGACCGGCTTCCTCGACGCGGCAAACCTCGACTGGCGCATCGGCGTGACGTCTGTGGCCTGCTCCAACATCAGCAGTGATATGGCCTTGAGCGAAGACTTCCGCTCGCTCTTCCCCGCGCCGAGCAGCGGCGGGGGCGGCTTCCCATTCCCTGGTCCTGGCATGGGGCCTTGCCAGATTCCCTTTGGCTTTGGCGGAACGACCAACGGCCAACTCCTCGCGCGCTCCGGCAACCCTGGATTCACCAACGACGTCGATGACATCCGCTGGCGTATCAACAACGTCGATACCACCGCCTCCGAGTACAACTTCTCGATGGGCGCTGCTGCTGTCGATCGCGCGCTCCCACGCGCAGCCAACGATCCTAACAAGATCCGTGAGAACGCCGCCGTCGTCGTGATTGTCGTGACTGACGAGGAGGACGAGTTCTTCAAAGAGACGCTCGACTTCCTCCCCAAGGAGAACCCCGATCCCAACGAGCGCATGTTGCTCGAGATGGAGACCGCGCCATGGGTGGAGTACCTGCTTCGTCCCGAGATCGGCGCCACCGTCTTTGGTCTCTACAACGTGCCTAACTCCGACTGCGCGAGCGCTGCTCAGTTCGGCACCGCTATCCATGACATCGTCAACAAGACGGGCGGCACCGGCGGCAGCATCTGTCAGGCGGATATCACGAACTCGCTCCAGACGATCGCCTCGGCGACCGCCGGGATCGCCTCCGGGCTGCGCCTGCGCGGCGCGCCCGTGCCCCCGAGCATCGTCGTCAAGCACGCCCAGGTCATGACCAGTATGGAGGTCGATGTCCAACGCAGCCGCGCCAATGGCTACGATTACGATGGTATCGTGAACAGGATCGCCTTCTTCGGGTCCTCTCTTCCACAGACTAACGATCGCGTCGTGATGCCATACCTTCGCTGGAAGAACTCCGTCTTTATGTGCATGACCGAGTCTGATTGCCCCGCGGAACAAAAGTACAAGTGTGTCGATGGAGAGTGCCGCTGACCCCCCAACCCCGCGCCTGATAAAAAGCCCGGGAGCGCGAGTGAGAATCACTCGCGCTCCCGGCCTTTTTCTTTGCATGAAACAGGTAGAATACGACCAATCGCGCCCGGGTGTAATCAAGCGTTCAAATCGATGGCGTGTTTTGCCATCATAGGGGCGCGATTTGCCCAACTTGTTCGGGGCAGTGCGGTGGCCCTTTGGTGATTCTGGCTCCCCACACCTCGAAAGCATCCTCATATCGATGGAGAATCGAGACCATGCATCATCTTAGAACTCGGGTTGTCCTCTCGGCTTGCGCCATCCTCGCGTGCGTCAGCCTTTGGGGATGCGTCCCCGTCGATCTGTCTGAGAACTCTGTGACCGCGAACAACAGCAGCAACAATACCTCCGGCGTCGTCAACCCGGTCAAGGGGGACATGGCCGCGATCATGCGCGGTGAGGCGGCGTTCAACGGCGTCTGCTCTGGCTGCCACAACCTCGATGGGAGCACCGGCCCTGTCGCACCTCGTGGACTGACCGAGTCCGCGACGCTCGCGGATGGCGTCCTCTTTTCCAAGATCAAGGATGGTGTCCCTGGGACCGCGATGGGTTCTTATGGCGGGCAGTACACCGATGACCAGATCTGGGACTTCGTGGCGTTTGTTCAGTCCTTTGGCTCCTCGACAAACAATACCACCGCCAACAACACCACCCCTGCAAACAACACGACGGCGAACAATACGACGCCCGGCAATAATACGACCGCAAACAACACCAGCGCGGGTATGAACCCTCTCGATGGTGACGCAGGGGCGATCGCCAATGGCGAGGCGACCTTCGACGCGGCCTGCGTCTCTTGCCACAACAAGGACGGTTCGGCAGGTCCAGTCTCTCCCAAGGCGCTCGATGACACCGCCGTCAACCTCATGGACGCCGAGGTCTACTCCAAGATCTCGGATGGTGTCTCCGGTACTGCGATGTCCGCCTACGGCAGCACCTACAACGAGACTGAAATCTGGGAGCTTGTCTCCTGGATTCGTACGCTCGCCGAGTGATGCGTGCCCCCTCGTGGTGGGCTCCTTGAGAGCGTCACCTGTTCATTGTGACCAGGTGACGCGGCAGGCAAGGCTCGCGTCTTGATCCCCAGGGGGACTGCTCTCGCGCTCTGAATCAGAGGTTTTGGTGTTTCGAAGTCGCTGCGCGTGCGTGAGGGGCGATTAGCCAAACCGCCGCACGATGATGTAGGCAATCCCACCGAGGAGGATCGTCACCACCACCGAGAGCAGGATCGTGAGGTTGTAGGTAAGCTCCGTGGCGCGATCACGCGAGGACGCGATCCAGATCGCGTCGCGTGTGCGGAGCATGATGGCGCGCTGGCCAATATGCACGTCGAAGACCTCGTCGATGACGACGCCTTGCTCGGGCTTGAGCTGGTAGGTCGTGAACTGGAGCTGATCGGCGGTGATATCCTCGATGTCGAGGGTCTCGATGATGGCCTGATCCTTGACCAGCAGCGCCGCGCGCGTGCCCTTGAGCGAGAGCGCCAGCAGGCGCTTCTCCCCCCAATTACCATCGAGCGTGCTCCACGAAACGCCGCCATCCTCGCTGCGCTTGAGGTGGTGTGGGGTGAGCAGCAGCAGGTCTTCTGCCGAACGCCCGGGGATATGGAAGAGCTGGCGCGTGCGCACATGCTCCTGGTTGGCGAAGGTGTGGACCGAGCGCCACGTCGCGCCATCGTCATCACTGCGCCAGAGCTGGGCTCGAAGCTCCGAACGCAGCGGCTCGCTTGTCAGGTAACGCGTGGTCCCAGGCGCGAGCAGCCAGTTGGAGATGTGCGAGCCATCGAGCGCCGTCTCCAGCGCCTGGTTGCGAGGTTCTTGAAGCCAGGATGTCCCTCCATCGCGTGTCTGGAACACCCCTTTCTGATGCGAGAACGCGGCGATAAACGAAGCGCTCTCGCGCATCTGGATCGAGAGGAACGCCTCGGGAGGGAGCGCTAACCCGCGCTTGTCCGAAGGTTGGAAGAGCGGCGCGAGCCCATCGCCCATGCTGCTCTGCACATCGAGCTCTTCCCCTGGGCGAAGAATCGCGATGGCGCCACCCGCCGTCCCGCTCCAGGTCGTCGCGTCGTGGAGATGCAGCGCGGAGGTGCTCCGATCATGAAGCTCGCGCCATTGCAAGGGACCTTCGACGAGCGGGTTCGCCTCGAACAATCCAGCGTCAGTGGCGAGATAAGCCTTGCCGTTGGCGTCGACCTCGAGCGCGAACAACCTGACCGCGTTGAGCCCGTTGTTTTCTCGCGACCAGGTCTTGCCGTCATCCTCGGAGGCGAGCATCCCGAGGCCCTGTGTTCCGGCGTAGAGCTTGCCGTCGCGCGCGCGATGGATCGAGGTAATGGCGCGATCATCGAGGTCGCCATCTCGAACCGTCTCCCAACTCGATGGCGCGCCGTATTGGCCTCGGAGCAACTTCCCCGTGTTCGTGCTCACGAGCAACGCCGTGTCCGTCTCGATGAGCTCCTCGCACTCCTCTCCGAGGACCGAGGGTTGCACGAGGCGAACCTTTTCCCACTCCTCCGCGAGCGCGTCGCTCGTGTAGAGCGCGTCAGGCGTGAGGATGTGAATCTGATCGCCACTCTCGGATACGAGGACGGCGCGATCGACGGTGGGCAGCGTGGCGGTCAGGACAAAAGACTCGGTCTCCTTCGCGCGGCGATAGATCATGAGCTGATCGCTCAGGATGGTCAGCAGCTCGTAGTCTCTGGCGTCGGTCGCTGGAGTGTAGTGCCGCACCAGGGCGGGGAATCCCTCGCGCGCTTGCTGAGGACCGAGCGGGGCGCCTGTCAGTGAGATCTCCTCCCAACGATAGGTGTCCGCCACGCGCTCGAGTTTCCAGAGCTCGCTGGAGTCGCGCAGGTAAATCGAATCATTCGCGACAAAGAGCGAGAGGTTGGATTCGGGCGCCGTCTGCGCCAGATCGATGCCGCCACCTTCGTTCGTGTTCGAAGGAAGCGACGCCCAACGGTTGGTGTAGGGAGGAGGCAGCTGCTTGACCTCCCAGGATCGCCCGGTGTTGTTGCTGGTGAGCAGGCGAGGCGAACCTCCCGGTCCCGTGCCATCGAGCCACCACAACCTCCCGTCATGCGCCAGAAAGCGCGTCGAGTCGAGGTTGTCATCACGCCATGCGTTGTCGAAGCGGCTCGAGAGCCCTGGCTGCGCCCAGGTCTGGGCGCGCCAGGTCTTTGTCGTCTGATCGTAGAGGAAGAGACCGCGCCGCGTCGGCGCGATGAGCGTGCTCGAGCTCGCGTCATCCTTGGTTTGCGCGGTGAGCGGTTGTGAGACAAGCGAGATAAGCTCGCCGCCGCTCGGGGTCGGAAGCTCGCGCAGATGCAACACGCGAGGTCCTGACTCACAGCCCCAGGCAAACGCCAAGAGCGCGAGGAGCAGGATGGTTACGCCTGCGCGGTGTGCGCGAACTTCCAACTGGGGATCATTGCTCAACGATGGTGAACTCCACGCGCCTGTTCTTGGCGCGTCCTTCCTGGGTCTCGTTATCCGCGATCGGCTGCACTTCGCCATAACCGACCGCCTCGAGGCGGTCGCGATCGATGCCGCGTCCGATCAGGTACTTGCGCACGCTCTCGGCGCGCTTCTGGCTCAACTTCTGGTTGTACTCATCCTTGCCGCGGCTGTCCGTGTGTCCCTCGATACGCACGAGCGTGATCTGAGGGTTCTCACTGAGAACGCGCGCGACCTCGTCCAGAATTTCGAACGATTGATCCAGAATCGTCGCCTTGTTGGTCGCGAAGTACACCGGCTCGGTGATGATGATCTTGTTCTTGGCGATCACGACCTTCTCGTTCGGATCGTCAGGACATCCATCCTCGTCGAGGAAGCCGTTCTTGTTCTCGGGCTCGTTGGGACACTTGTCGACCGTATCGACGAGGCCATCCTTGTCGTTGTCGATGTCAGGGCAGCCATCGCCATCTTCGAAGCGGTCGCGATCCTCGGGGTCCTCAGGGCACTTGTCGTACTTGTTCGGGATGCCATCACCATCGAGGTCATCGTCAGGACATCCGTCCTCTCCGATGGAGATACCTTCTGGCGTGTTGTCGCACTCGTCCTCGGCGTCGTTGATGCCGTCGCCGTCGTTATCCAGGTCAGGGCAGCCATCGAAGTCCTCGTGGCCGTCGTAATCCTCGGCAGCCTGCGGGCAAAGGTCTCGCTTGCCGTAGATGCCATCGCCGTCGAAGTCATACCCCCACTCGGTGCCTGTCACCCAGTGACCGCCAAGGCCGATCAGCGCGCGAACCCTTGGCGTGCCGACCCCTTCGCTCATCCCGCCGGAGATGCCCCCGGTCAAGGTCCAGCGCTCCGAGATCTTGTAGCGCGCGCCGAGGTAGGCTTCTGCGTTGACCTCACCCTCGCGTTGCACGCGCCCGCGCTGGGCGATGCCCACGCCGCCGTTGAGCTCGGCGAGCAAGTCGACGCGGTTGAACGCGACCGGCACGGTCGCGCCCACGCCCCAGAGGAACTCGTCCTTGATGATGTTCGGGCCGACCTCGCGCTGACCGCCTGCGCGGAAGCGATAACCGAGGTTACCCGCCAGCCTCAAGCCGAAGCCATCGATGAGGAACTTGTCCGCCGCGACGCGCGTCTCGACGCCGATCTTCTCATCACTCGTGAAGCGGTTGCGCGTCGCGGTGGGCGCGTAGAAGTTGACCAACCACGCGAGCCCGAGTGGTTTCTCGAGCACGTCCAGGATGCGATACTTTGCCGAGAGCCGCGCGTCGTTGACACCAAATCCTGGCAGGTCCGTTCCCTGCACTTGCGTATCACCGAGCTGAGCAGGTTGGAGCTCCTCGGAGTTCTGATAAATCGTGACCGGGATCAAGAACCCGAACTCGAACATGTCCTTGATTCCGATGTTCCCTGTCAGGCTGAGTGTGGCCTGGGTATCCACCGTCTCGGCGCCAAAGTTCGTGTTGTCGCCACCAGCGGCGAGCCCAAGTGGTCTGTCCGCGACGTCGAAGTAAAAGCCGATGTCCCAGTCGAGGTGGTCCGCGACGGGAGAGCCATACACGTTGAGGATATCGCCAGGGCCAGGCGCTGGGCGAAACCGCTGGAGTTGAAGAGGTGGGAGGTCCAGGCCGACGTCATCCTGCGCGGCGGCTTCCTCGGGAGCCGCGACAACACAAAATAGCACCAGACCCAGGACCAACCGCGCCAGAGCATCGAACCAGGGTTTCAACATCTTGACTCTCATTTGTAGCTGGGCGCATCGCGCAATTCGTGCCACGACGCGTCGACTCATCTCCAATCACAAGGTGCTCTGGGGATAGCACCGGCGCCGCGTTTTGTCGACTCATACCGAGTCTGGAGAGATCGCGCAGGTGGCGAGCGAGGAGGTCCTCCCTCCTCGCTCGCGAAGGATCACTCCGACTGCAAGGCGCGCAAGGCGCGCCGCGCGGCGTCGAGCCCTTCTGGTGGCGAGGGGTCATCCTCGACCATCGCGATCGCCTCGGCGTAGAGTTGCCGCGCGCGCTCGGGCTCGCCAAGTTCCACGTACCAGAGGCGCGCGCTCTCCACGAGCGCGTCGAAGCGCGCGTGGATATCGAGCAGCAGGTCCGCCAACTCCTCCAAATCATCCGCCAACTTCGCGTGCTCGCCGAGCTGGCGGCTCAGTTCGATCCTCGCCTCGAGCGCCTCGACGTTTTCTGGCCACAGGCTGTACGCCATGCGCCAGAGGCTGCTCGCGAGGTGGTTCGATGCGAGCTCGTTCTGCGCGATGTGTGCCGCGTCCGAGATGATCTGGCTCGCGGGCATGCGCAACGCGGTCGCCACATCATGGACCTCGAGCGCCTCGTGCTCGCGAAGGTCGATCGGTGTCGTCTTGCCGAGCAATAGCGCGTACTCGCGCCCGAGGATGTCGAGGTATCCTTCCCAATCCTCACGCAACGCGTGGCATTGCTTGAGCCCTTCGAGCGCGTGCGCGTCCGCTGGCGCGGACTTGAGCACGCCTTCGTAGTGACGCAGCGCGCGATCGGGTTGGTGGAGGTTGTTCAAATAAAGGTCAGCGAGGTCTCGCTCGAGCTCGACCTCGTCCAGCCCACCTGTGCGTTGCGAGAGCACCACCTCGTAGTGGCGCGCTCCCTTGGTCCAGTCCTCGCTCTCGATGGCAATCTGTGCGAGCAAGCGGTGCGCCGCCTCGTTGTGACGATCGCGCGCCAGCACGTTCTGCTCGAGCCTTCGCTCGGCCGCTGCTCTGTCGCGAAGCTCGTCCCAGGCGACCTGCGCGATCAACAGATGATAGGTCGTCGCCAGATCCTCGCTGTCGGTCATCGCCAGGCGCTCTTCGAGCAACTTGATGCGATGGTTCGTATCTCCGCGCTCCTCGTAGAGCGCCTCGAGCGCGTTGAGCACCGCCGTCGATGCTCCCTGTGGGTCGAGCGCGTGCGCGCGCTCGAGCATCTCCAGCGCTTCGTCGCTCTCTTCCAGGTCGTAGTAGAGCAGCTCTCCTGCTTCGGCGCTCAACCTCGCGAGCCTATCTTTGGACAACTCCATATCCGTCGACGTGTCATCGTGGAGCGCGATAAGATCCTTGATCGCATTGGCCAACTCCCGCGGCTCGTCCTTGGCGCGCAACGCCTCGATGCGCGCGGTGAGCGCAGCCTCGGAGGGAGTCTGTACTCCATCCGGGGAGAGGTCGATGCTGGGGCGCGTTGGCTCGCGCTGCGGCAGCTTGAAAGAGCGGGGGACATCGCGTTTGCTGCTCCCCAACAACTTGTCGAGCGCGGCGTTCGCGTCTTCGGAGTCGAGGTTCGCTGGCTTCTTCCACATCGCCTTGAACTTCTCGCGGAAGTCCTCGAGGCGGTTCTGTCGATCGTCCGCGCCGTCGTGCTCTTCCTCGACCACGCTCGTGTCGTCTTGTTGACGACGGCGGTGCTTGAGCCCTTCCTCGATCACTTCCGAGAGGTCGATCCTCGGTCGCGTGCTCTCACCTCGAATCGCGTCATCGCTCTTCTTCTCGAACGCCTGGTCGAACGCATCATCGAAGGCTTCTGTGCCAAACGCCTTGTCGATGTCCTCGTTCGAGAGCCCGATCCCCGAGAAGTCGCGCTCCGAGAAGCTGTACTCGCCGCTCGATGCGGACTGCTTGGTAAGCCCACGTGGTTCTGATTGCTCGCCGTGGCTGAACTGGCCCGAGGATCGATCCTCGGGTGGAGGAACCGCGCTGGTGGCAATGTCCGGGTGCACGCCGAGCAAATCGTCGAGGCGCGTGTCCACGCTCGAAGTTTGCGCGCTGCTCGAGAGCGCGTCGCGCATCGACTCCGCGCGACGTGTCGCCTCGGACGCGGCGCCCGTGGCTCCGCGCCCTCGCGCCAGCGCCGCGATCTCGTCGAGCAATGTGGCGCGATCGAGCGGGTCCTCAAGCAAGTCGACGCGTCGTTGCAGGATTCGCTCGAGCAAACGCCCAGCGGTATCTGGTCCCACCGGCGCGGGCGTGTCGTGGCCTTCGCGCTCGATGATCTTTCGCAAGGCTTGCTGCGCGCCCTCCAAAGTCTCCTCGTCGGCAGGGCGAAGATCGAGCGCTTCGAAGTAGGTCCGCGCCGCCTGGCGAGGTTGCTCCATATGGCCAAGCTGCAACCTCGCCAACTCCAACAACACCGCGTGGCGTGCGTCCCGATCTCGGACCTTGACCAGCACCGCGCTGAGCGCGCGCTCCAATGTCTCGAACCGACCGTGCGCTCGCAACATCTCGACGAGCTCCACGCGAGGCCGATGTTCTGCGGGCTCCAGCCGGAGCGCCTCTCTCAACTGGTCGCTCGCTTCCTCGATCATGCCGAGCGTGTCGTACAACCTCGCGAGCTTGAGCAGGACCTCGATCTTGCGCCGGTTTCCTTGCGCGCCCTCCAGCAGATCCTTGAGGAAGCGGATAAGCTGCTCGGGTTGTCCGCTCGCTCTGTAGTAGCGCTCGAGGTGACTCGACGCCTGCTCGTCGGCAGGGGAGAGCTCGAGCACCTTGCGCCAGTGCGCTGCTGCTGCGTCTGGCCTGTCGCGGTGCACGTACAACATGGCGATGGCGCGCTCCGCACCGAGCAGGCGCTCGCGCAGCTGCTCCGATGCCGAGGGCCTGTCCTCGAGGTTGTCGAGCGTGGCGAGCCCTGCGAGCGCGCTCGTCAACGAGTCGTCGCGCTCGACCTCTTCGGCGGGCGCTTCGAGCAAGCGCTCGATGCGCGGGCCGAGCTCGGTGCGATAACGCAGCGCTTCATCCCAGCGCTCGCGCGCTTCGCTCAGCGAAGCCGCGGTCTCCAGATAACGCAACGTGTCGAGCACGTGGTGATCCGCCTCGCGCTTTTGCTCGGCTTCCTGCTGGAGTTGTAGCGCGCGCCGGATCGCGAGCAGCGCCTCCGAGCTGTTGTCCAACTCCTCGCTCCAGAGGCGCGCGACGCGGTGATAGAGCGCCGCTGCGCGCGCATTGCGCTGGCTCGCTTCGGCCGCTCGAGCGGCCGAACCAAACGCCTTGAGCGCGCGCAGAGGTTCGTGACTGAGCGCATACCCCTCGCCCAGCGTATGCAGCGCGTCGAAATCACCCGGCGCGAGGCGGAGCACCTTCTCCAGATAAAGCCTCGCCTCGCTCGCCATTCCGCGACGGTCGAGCAGGTGATGCGCGAGCTCCATGTAGGTGCGCTTGAGCGCTGCGCGCTCGGTATAGACGCCCGTGAGCCGCTTCAGGACCTCTTCATAACCTTCCCACTCGCCGACGCGCGCGTAGAGCGCGCGCAAACGCTCGAGTGATTCCAGGTTTCGCGGTGAGAGCTTGAGGATCTCTCGCAACCTCGAGGCGGCCTCCATCGGGGCGCGCTCCTCCAGGTGTTGTGCGGCGCTCAGTTGTGCCAAAACCCAGTCGTCCAGGTCGTGACGCTTGCGCAGTGATTCTCCCAACTGCTCGAAGCGCGCGATGATCGCCTCGGGCTCGGCGCGCTTGAGGAGCGCGATCGTCGGCTCGGCCAATGCCGCCAGAAGATCCTCGGGATCTTCGCGTCGAAGCTCGCGACAGAGCGCCTCCGCTTCGGTCAGGTTGGCGCTCGTCGGATCAGCGAGCAAGCAGTCGAAGGTGCGCGAGATGAGCTCGGGGTGTGGCCCATACATATCGCGATACATCGCCAGTTGTTCGAGGGCGCGCTCGAGCGCGCCCTCGAACAGGAGCTGGTCTACAGATGAGAACAGATCCTTTGCTTCATATGCCGCGATGGCGCGCTGACCTTCCAACGTCCCCTGGAGCTTGAAGTCGCCGAGGTCGCTCTTCTGCGCGACGCGAAAGCGCTCGTCGCGCGTCGTCGCGCGCACCGAGAGCATCCCTGGTCGAATCCTCACCCCATCGAGGACGACGCCCGAGAGGTTTGGCAACTTCCACCCATGTTGTGGGAAGAGGTAGAGCAAGAGGAGCTTGATCGGGCGAAAACTCAGGATGTCGCCAGCGATCCCCACGGTGAAGCCATCGCCTCTTCCGGGAGGTTTCATCGAGGGGGTCGAGAGCAAGCTCGTCAACAGCTCGTGCGCGAGCACGCGAGCCGGGTAGGGCAGGGGGCCATAGCTCCGGTAATCGTAGATCGAGAGGTGAACCTCGTCAGAGCGCGGTGGCTCCGGAGGAATCAACGCCACGCGAAACGAGACATAGGTGTTCGCGCCAAATGCCTTGAGGCGCAGGCTGACATGCGCGGCGCCTTCGATAAGGCGCACGCGCAGCTCCTCGAAGCCTTCGAGCTTCTCGGCCGCGCGCGCGATCCACTCCTGCAACCCCGCCTCGGTGATGCCGATCTCGATCTCGCGCACCAGGCAGCGAGTGTTTCGAAAGCGGCTCAATCCTCCACGCGCATCGAACGGGAACTGGAGATCAGGGATCTCCATACGCAAGGACTCGAGCGTGATCCAATCGGTCAAACGCTCTTGCTTGGCCCAGAGGTATCCGCGGCCAAACATGAAGTCGATGTTTAGCCCGAGCGGGTTTCGCACAAGCGAGGTTGGGGCTTCCATCAGGTTCATTCTACCTCGAACTCTGCGGCGCGCGCGGTGGCCGCAACTTCCAGATCTTGATCTCCTCGGGCGCGATAAAGCGTGGCAATGCTCAACCACGCCATGTGGCGAGCAACCTTTGGTGCCGAGTCATCCTCGCCGACCTCTCGCCACGCCTTGAGCGCGGCGCCTTCTTTCCCCGAGACGCGCAGGCATTCCCCGAGCGAGACGCTCGCCATGGCGCTGTAAGGCAGCGCGCCACGTCGTTGCGCGCGTCGGAACGCGCGCGTGGCGCCCTCGAGATCCTCGCCAGCGAGCAGACGCACGCCCTCCAGAAAGAGCTTGCGATCCTCGCTGACACCCTCGATGCGCTCGGCGTCGAGCGTATTTGCCAGTTGTTCGAGTTGCGTGCGTTGATTCTCATCCATGACATCCTCGCGCGTGGGTGGCGCTCTCTCCTCGAGAAAACCACCCACAGAGAGTCCGTCATCCATGGTGAGGCGTCAAGTAATCGGCGAGAAGCCTCACCATGTGCTGTAAGGCTGTGTGGCGAGTCGCGCGTTGAGATAGCGCGTATCATGCGAGACTTCCTCGCCAAGCCAGGCCGGTCTGGGGAAGGATTGCTCGATCGATTCGAGCTCCAACTCGGCCACGATCAAGCCCGCGTTCGCGCCTTCAAAAACGTCGACCTCGAAGGTGTGACCCTCGACCTCGACGAGGTGGCGCACCTTCTGGATCGTCCCCGGTTGGCAGAGCTCGGCGATCATCTTCTCGGCGTCAGCCACAGGGATCTCGTACTCGAACTCGAGCCGCTCGATCCCGCCAGCCTTCGCGCCTCCTTTGATCGTGAGGAAGGCTCGCTCACCCTTGACGCGCACGCGCACAGCGCGCTCCTTGTCCGCGCTCAGGTAGCCTTGCTCGATGCGCGTGCTCTTTTTGATCGCCTCGCGCCAGGTGTCCGAGGTGACCAGGAATTTGCGCTCGATCTCGGTGGGAGAGGAGGGGGGCGTTGGATTTGTCATGGACCTGGCCTTCTTTCTTCGCAGTGGGTCTCAGGCGCGGTTTTGGATCTGCGAGACATCGCGCAGCGCCTCGTTGATAAGAACTTCTGGCACGCTCTCGAGCGCGAGCTGTTCCTTGGAGAGCCAATCGATACCGCGCTGTTCGACGCGCCGAAAGCTCAAACTCGCGATGTGTTGCTCGACATCCCCCTCGTAAGAACCTACCTGCAACCCAGGATCGAGCTCGACATCCAACCTCACTCCATACCCCTCGAAGACCTTCGTGTAGTAGCGCCTGAGGTATGAGTCCGAGTAACCGCGATCATACCCGTGGTACTTGAAGTAGGTGCGCAGAGAACGCGGTGAAAAGGTCGTCCCGGCAAAGTGTGTGATGTGGATCGTGTCATGCTCGAAGGTCGAGAAGTCAAAGCGCTCGCGGTCGAGCTGTTGGAATGGAGAGATCTTTTCGTAGTCAGCGAACAGGTTGCTCCAGGTTTGCAGCTCGTCCTCGGTGAGATCCAGCGGATGTGCGATCGAGATATGACCCGTCTCGGGTATATCGAAGGTCTCGTCATGGACATCAGATGCGCTCAGATCCTCGCTGACGTGAAACAGCACCGCTCCTTCCCTGTGCCCAGGGCGCGCTTCATAACGCCACAACAGGTTGCGCGCGAACAGGCGCATAAATGGGTGCTCCAGAATATACTCTCGCCAATCCCTCACGAACCAGGTTCGCTTGTTCACCATGTGCCGCTCGTGGCGCTTGCTGTGGTAGCGGATACCGTTCTTGAGCTCTTCCTCCAGAAGTTTCCACGTATGGCGAGTTTGCTCGACAAGATCTGCATCATCGGTCTTGCGAGGACGCGGCGGTGACCTGTGCAGCTTGCCCTCCTCATCTCGCAACATCGGAAAGAAGCCCTCGCCGAGCACCAGCTCGAAGCCGCGCGGCCCATAACTGAAGGTGCGTTTGCCCTCTTCATCGAGGCCATAGCGCGGGACGATCTGATCCTCGAGCGCGTTCACGCTCAACCCGCGCCTGTTCGCCACCGCCGTCAGGTGCGCGACGGCGGCCTCGCGGGTTTTCGGCGAGCGCTCGTCCGCGGCGTATTGTGCCAGCGCCGTGAGCGAGGCGGGCGTGTTCATCCTGCGCAAGACCTCGAGCACCAACGCCGTGCGATCGCGCTCGGCCGCCGAGCCAAACATCCATTTGTCGATCAGGTCGGTCAAATCACTGATCGGCGTCCCATCACGCAAGAGCAACTGCGCGTACAACATCCACTTGTAGTTGCTGCGGTAGTTCTTCTTCTTCCACACATCGAGGACCGCGTTGGCGAAGGCGCGCGTGCTTATAGGCTCGGCCTGTTGTGTGATTTGCGCGAGCAGCGGATCGAGCACGATCGCTGGCGCATCGCGCAGCGCGAGCACCAACCCCAACACCTCCTGTTGATCCAGCGGACCCCCTTCGGTGATGTCGATCTCGGGCAATGTTTTGAAGTTGATGTAGGAAGGGGGCTTGACCCCCTTCGCGCGGTCTCGAAGCTCTGTTCGCCATGGTGGGGTTTGCATCTGCTTGCCTTGTTTGCTCGGGCCTTGCTCACGAAGAATGAAACAAGAGAGATCGTGGCGCGTTGTGCACAAATGACAAGCGGGGAGGTGATAGCAAAGCGATCACCTCCCCGCTCGTGGCCGCTGATTATTTCGGCGTACACTTTGTTTTGACCTCAGGGGGTGGCTGGGGCCTCCTTATG
>JAYZVO010000136.1:0-4924 GCA_036155555.1 Myxococcota bacterium | reverse complement strand
GTCCGGCCACTGGCGGGGGGGGGTGGGGGGGTGGGGGGTGTTTTTGTGGGCGGGGTGGCGCGCCAGCGGCCCCCCCACACCCGTTGTAAAACCACACCCCCAGCGCGCGGGTCACGTTGGGAAATATTCATCACATCGAAGCCCGAGGGAGCGAGGGTGATGACAGGCAGCACGAGGGGGGGAGCATCACGTGGACCTTCGAGAGCGGCGAACAACTCGAGCTGACCACGTTCCTTATCGTGGTCTCGGACATCGAGCTCCACGCGTGCGCTGACGCAGGAACAAAGGGACAGGGAGCGCTCCTCGATTTGCTGATCCCCTCGGCGCACGCGCACGTCCCGAGCTCGGCGACAAGACTCGGGACCCCCTTTATCGCGGATCTCCTGAGCAAACCAGGGAGAGCCAATATCCTCGGTGAAGTCGCCCCGCCGCCGATGCGCTACTGTGACATGTATATGGTGGTCGCGCCGGCAGACGATGACGTGATCAACCTCACGGAGGTTGCCACCGAGGAGCTCGAAGGCAAGAGCGCCATGCTCTCTGGAGCATGGCGCCCGAGCGCCGAGTCCGAATGGGAGCGCTTCGACCACACCTTCTCGTTCAAGCGGCTCGACAAAATCGAGCTCATCGATCCAAAGAGTGGGAGCAAGCCGCTCGTGCTCGAAGACAAGGGCTCGGCGTTCTTGTTGCTCGACGCGAAGTTCGCGCGCGCGCTTGTCAAAGAGCCCTCAGCGCTTAAAGAGAAGGCATCCGCGCTCGCACTGGTCGAGCACGTCCTCTCGCAAACCACCATCTACCGCCCTCCGGCACGCAAAGAGAAGTGAGCTCATGAGCGATACATTTCAAGTCAGCCCCACCCACCTCCTCGTCCTCTGCCCTACCCCCTTCACCGTCCGTGGTGGAGAGGAGTTCGAAGAGACGCACGCGATGCACTGGCAGGAGGTCGCGACCTACACGATCACCCCACGCGAGGAGGTCGGCGAGGATGGGATTCTTGCCACTGGTGAAGTTCGCTTCGAAGGGGACGAACACACGGTGGTCACGATCATCGTGGAGGAACCTCTCGAGGACGTGACGAGCCTGGCGGCGACATCGGCCGAGCCACTGACGGCGCCAGAGCTTATCTTGCTCAAGGAGCACCAGGCCGTCTGGAGGCTTCAGGTCGCGGCAGGACGGGACAAGGGGAGGCTCGCGGCGAGGCGGCTCTGTCAGGTCATAGCGACAATCATCGAGGTGGGCGCGTGCGCCGTTTTCTTGCCCTCGACGCTGCGCTTGCACGCGCCGCAGTTCATCCGCATGCAGACGATGGACCCTTACAGCCCGGAGGGGACCGCGAACCTGTTCGTGAGCGCATGGCACGACGATTCGGGCTGGATGCGCACGCGTGGATTGACCGCGTTCGGGTTGCCCGAGATCGAGACCTCGACCAAGGGAGGACTCAACGGCGCCTACTTCTTGCTGATGGATGTGGCCGCCAACATGCTGTTCCAGATGGCGCCCTACCCGGAACACGCGCGCCTGCAAGTAGGCCCCTACACCTACAGCGTGGTTCCGGGGCCGAGCAGTGAGGAGGTCGAGGACGACGAGGCGCCCATGAATGGACTCTTTGGCGTCCACACGATCCACCGCTGACCCACACACCTCTCATTTCATCGGTAGCTGCTTGTTTTCCTGGCGCAACACTTGATCTGCGCATCTGTTTCTTCTACAAAGCAGCCAGTGAAACTTCTCATAAAAGCCTGATCACCTCGCGACCTGTTTTTGGTCTCCTCGTCTCTATGAGGCAAGGAGTCGAAACGGTAATGAGGGGAAGCGCCACGCAACTGCTCTTTCGAGACCACGTCATGCCCGTGATGGCTCATCCTCTGAGCGCGTGTTCGCCCCCGGAATCACGTCGAGCTTGACCTTCTTAAAAGACCTACCCGAGGCAATCCGCGACCATGAACAAAGCATCAAAGCGAATCCTTACGCTGACCCTGTTCGTGCTGGCGAGCACGTTCTTCTCCTCTCAGGCGATGGCAGGGGAAGAGACCTATTACGGTCGTAATCCAAACTCGGATGGCAAGCTCATCCTGGTAGGATACAAGAACAATACGACCTACAGCGTCGTCAACATCGTCAGCGGTGCCACGATCACGAGCGGCACGCTCAACGACGCGGCTCAAGCCACCGTCAACCTCACGAGCGCGACCCACTTCAAGGTGGTCACGAGCGAGCCCGCCATGGTGCTGATGCACCATGACTGCTGTCAGTTCTCCGGGAACTATTTTTACCCGACGAAGGCGGACGGCAAGACCTTCTATGGGACCGAGCACTATATCCGCCCGATCCCGACGCAGGGGACCGATGCGCGACATATCGTGCACGCGCTCGATGCGGCGACCGTCACCGTCACCAACAGCACAGGCACGCAGGTCGCCACGCAGGTTATGACGGCGGGGAGCGCGTGGATCGTCACCGGGTTGACCGCAGGCGCTGTTTTTCGCGTGACCTCGACAGGGCGCGTCGCGATCCAGACGATCGCGGGCAATGGAAACACCGAGGTCCCACCAGCGCCAGAAGCGAACACTGCGCAGGCTTGCAACAGCCAGGTCGGGCGCACCTTCCACTTCTCGACGCGCGCGTGGCAACGCGGCGCGATTGGCCTCTTTAACCACACGACGACCACGGCCAACGTCACCCTGACGCGCAAGAGCGATGGGACGCAACGTATGCTGACCATCCCGGCGCTCGCGTCTACCTATGTCAACAACGCAGGCACCGCGTCCTGGATCGCTGTGGCAGACCAGGAGATCTCGATCTGGGCTGGTGACACTGAGGCGACTGACAGCATCCGGGGCATGGGAGATGACGTCACGCACAACCTCGGCGTGCAAGGATTGAGCTTCGTGCTCGATTCTCAATCGCAAGGGGCTTATGTCTTTGTTGCCGATGACAACACCACGATCACCTCGTCTGCGCTGGCAAACCCCGTCACGCTCAACGCGGATGGCCTTGCCACGATCCCTTCGAACACCGCGTTCACGCTCACGGCGACCAAGCCCGTCACGATCCAGACCATCGGCGGAAACGCGCTCAACGACTGGGCGACGCTCTTGCACGCAGCGCCTCGTCATGACCGCGACAATGATGGCCTCACCGATCTCAATGAGGGGAACTCCTGCGACAACGACGCTCCAGACACTGACGGCGACGGCATCCCGGATTACCGCGACACCGATGATCAGGATGGTCCCGATGGCGACCTCGACGGCGATGGCCTGAGCAATGATGAAGAGACCAACATCACGGGCACCGACCCGAACAACCCCGACTCGGATGCGGACGGCGTGCGTGATGACGTCGAGGTTGGAGCGGACATCAACAACCCGATCGACACAGACAACGATGGCACCATCGATGCGCTCGACCAGGATGATGACGAGGATGGCATCCTGACCCTGTTCGAGGATCTCGACGGGAGCGGCTCCCCTCTCAATGACGACACAGACAACGACGGGACGCCAAACTACCTCGACGACGACGATGACGAGGATGGCAAACCGACGCTGGACGAGGACGTCAACAACAACGGCGATTACAACGACGATGATTCGGATGGTGACGGCACGCCTGATTACCTCGACAACGATGACCTCGATGGGCCGCTCGCGGACGCGGACGGCGATGGCGTCACCAACGGCGACGAGGATATCGACGGCGATGGCGACCCGACAAATGATGACTCCGATGGCGATGGCACGCCTGACTTCCAGGACACCGACGATGACGACGACGGCACGCTGACGATCAACGAGCCAGGCGACGCCGATGGTTCAGGTACGCCCGATCGTCTGGAGCCATGCACGCCAAACGATCAAGCGGTCGCCTGCCCCACGGGTGACACCGATGGTGACGGCGAGCCAAACGGCACAGATCCAGCTCCGCTGGACCCATGTGTGCCAGACAACACGGCGCTCGCGTGCCCCACGGCAGACACGGACATGGACGGTCTGACGAACGCAGAAGAGGCGTTGGTAGGAACAGACCCGAGCAACCGCGACAGCGACGGGGACGGTGTGTTCGACGGAGTCGAGGTTGGCGGTGACGTGAACAACCCGGTGAATACGGACAACGACGCGTTGATCGACGCGCTGGATAGCGATGACGACGGAGATGGAATTTTGACGGTGCTCGAGGATCTGAACGCAGACCTCGATCCTACCAATGATGACAGCGACAACGACGGCACGCCCGATTACCTCGACGCCGATGATGACGAGGACGGCAAGCCAACGATCGACGAGGACATCAACAACAACGGTGATTACACCGACGATGACTCGGATGGCGATGGCACGCCTGATTACCTCGACGCCGATGACCTCGACGGGCCGCTGGCAGACGCAGACGGCGATGGCATCCTGAACGTGCTCGAGGATGTCGATGGAGACGGCGACTACACTGATGATGACAGTGATAATGATGGCACGCCGAACTACCTCGACAACGATGATGACGAGGATGGCAAGCCGACCGCGGACGAAGACGTCAACATGAACGGTGACTTCACCGACGATGATTCGGACGGCGATGGTTTGCCAGACTACCTCGATGCAGACGATAACGATGGTCCCAACGGCGATGTCGATGGTGACGGCGTGACAAACGCAGACGAGGACATCGACGGCGACGGTGACTACACCAACGATGACAGTGATAACGACGGCACGCCTGACTTCCAGGACACCGACGATGACGGCGATGGCATCCTCACCGCAGACGAGGATCGCGACAACGATGGCGATCCTGCAAACGATGACTCGGACGGGGATGGTACGCCAAACTACCTGGACACCGATGACGATGGTGACAACGTCGCGACCGTGGATGAAGACGTCGACATGGACGGCGATCCCACAAACGACGACACCAACGGCGATGG
>JAYZVO010000135.1:0-7227 GCA_036155555.1 Myxococcota bacterium | reverse complement strand
GGGGGGGGGGGTGTCCCACCTTTAATGGGTGCCCCCCCGCCGCATCCGCGCAGGGAGTTACTTCAGTGATTGACGGCCAACACGTCTTTGGGATCGAGCGCCTGCCGCAGTCCTCTCGTCCACGCATTGATCGGCTCGCGCGCGTTCTCGATGATGGGAACCGCGCCGAGCGTGTTGGGGTAAATGCGCTCGATGATTTGCTCCGGGTCATGCTCGTCCTCGAGGACGACATGACCTGTGACCGTATGTGAGGTCCAGTCGACAAGCTCGATATCAGCGGCCCATGTGTTGACCTCGCCGAGCCGCGCCTTTAACTGGTCGAGGCGCCAGAGGACCTCGATCCTCTTCGCCGCAGCAGTGCTTGCCCTGCGACCAGAGTAGCGATCCTCGAGATAACCTCGACGGCGGCGTTCCTCGTCGTACCCCTCGATCGTCACACCATCCTCCCACGCGTTCTCGATCAGTTTGTCGAGGCGAGAGAGCAAGGGTGCGGGCCCATGTACGCCGATGGTCAGGGCGCCTTGTGAGCGCTGCCAGTAAGACCAGGAGACGCGCACGCCCAGATCACTGAGCTTCTTCCACGCGCGGATCGCCGCCCCTGCCAGTGGCGCTTGCAGCTTGTACAGACGCCCCGAGAGGCTCGGCCAGACGACCAAAGTCGCGTCCAGGATCGCCCCGAATTGCCCTTCCCCGCCGATGTGCAGGTAGCGCAAATCAGGACCGCTCGCCTTGCGAGGCGCGGGCAAATAACCATAAGGAACGCGGTCGGTCGCCATCGGTGAGATCGACTGGATGGCGACGCAACCGTCGCGAATATCACCGCTCCAGAGTTGCTTGGGCGCGATCCTGTTTCTGGCGAGCAACCCGCCGATGGTGGCGCTTGCAGGTTGCAAGGCGTAGCGATCGAGCGAAAACCCGCGGTCCTCGACCAGCGCGCGCAGATCCTTCCAGCGCATCCCCGCCTCGACGCGAACCAAACCGCTGCGCTCGTCGAAATCGAGCAGCGCGTTGCATTCTTCGGTGCGAATCACCTGCCAGCTCGCGCCCGGTTTGCTTCCATGACGAACATGCTGCCCATCCCCGAGCAACAACATCGGCCCCAGCTCCATCTCCTGTTTGGAGACGAGCAACTCCGCCAGCTCAGCCGAGTTCTCGGGCCACCACTCGGCGGCGGGCGAGGGCAAATCACGCTTCTCGTAGAAGCTCCTGGCTACGCGAGTCTTTTGCTTGGTCACGACTGCTCCTCGATGGGGGGCGCCCACACCTTACCGGGGTTCATGATGCCATCAGGATCGAAGGTGGATTTGAGGGCCGCGAAGAGATCCTCTCCGCCCAGGTGATCGTGGTGTGTCCAGGGTGCCTTGGATTGCCCCACGCCGTGGTGGTGTGCGATCGAGGCGCCCGATTTTGCCACGGCGTTCAGGCCAGTTTTCCAGGCCGCGTCATACCGCTCGAGCGTCTCATCGAGATCGGTGGCCCACCCAGAGAAGGTGAAATAAATCGAGGCACCTTCAGGATAAACGTGGCTAAAGTGCGCCATGATAAGGGCGTGCTCGGCCATGTCGTGGCGCACCGTCCAGTAGAGGTTCTCGAGGTTCTCCCACGTCGTCGAAACCTCCATCGTGTCCACGAACGCGCCCGCGGCAAACATCGGTGACATCTTGTAGGAGACATTAAATCGGTTCTCCAACCAGTGGAGCCCAGGTTCCTCGCCCAGATCGTGACCGAAGCGCTCGAGCAACTCGAAGGCGTACTCGGCCTCTTCGATCACTGCGGCGCCGTCCCCTTCAAAACCGACGATCATCATGCAATCGTCAGGCAGCGCCTCGATCATACGGTTGACGATAAGTGGTTGCCCGACGATGCGCCCGATGAGACCGCGCGCGATCTGTTCGATTTGACCGCGAAGTTCATGCGCGGTCTCCTGTCCTGCCCATTCACCGAGCCAACCGCCGACGCGTTGGAGCATGCCTGCGGCGGGTTCAGTCTCGTCATGATCCGACTTTCCACGCTTTGCGATCAGGGTGTCGAAGGCATCGTAGAGGCGCACGACTGTGGGCCTGAGGCCGTGTTGCATCAACAGGCGAATCCCCTCGAGCGCGCTCCCCACGCCGTCAAACTGGAACCCTCGATAAAGCTGCGTCGACGGTTGAGGGTGAATATGAAGCGTCGCTTCGGTGATGATCCCCAGCGTCCCCTCGCTCCCAACGAACAACTGCGTCAGGTCGGGGCCTCCGACCGGAACCTCGCGATGAGCCACCGCCGACAGCGGATCTGGCGCGGTCTCGAGGATGTCTCCGGTGCCTGTGACCACGCGCATCGACGCGACCATGTCCTCGATCTTGCCATAGCGGCTCGAGTATTGACCGGCGCTTCGCGCGGCGAGGTATCCACCGAGGCTCGAGCAAATCAGCGACGAGGGGAAGTGTCCGAGCGTGAGGCCACGGCGTTGGAGTTCGCGCTCCATATTCATGCCGATGATGCCGGATTGCACGCGCATGGTCATATCACTGGCGCGCGTCTCGACCAGTTGCTTCATGCGCTTGAGGTCGACGACCACGCCAGCGCCATCGTCGATGGCGCCCCCGCATACGCCGCTGCCTGCGCCATAGGGTACGAGCGGCGTCCCGGTGCGTCTGGCCCAGCGAATGATCCCCTGCACCTCGCTCTCGTTTTTGGGGCGCACGACCACCATGGGCGTGTGTGTTTCGAGGCGCCTACCGCGCGCGAGGATGATGCCACGAGGCCAACAATCATTGTTGTAGGCGAGCCGATCAGGAAGGCTCGTGAGGACGTGCTCGGCGCCAACAATAGCCACCAGGTCGCGCACGAGCGCGGTGGATGGCGTGGCGAGCATGTCACTGTTCAACCCGGTCATCTACTCCTCCTCATCAGGGGTATGCTCCCCCCGAGGTTTTGACTCTGGTTTTGACGTCGGTCCCGAAGTTGGCGAACGCCAGCCATCATCGGCCTTGATCACACGCGGCAAGATGATCTCCTCGAGGACTTTTTGAAAGAGGTGATCGAAGGAGCGCACCAGCTCGGTGGTGCGCTCGATGGGCAATTCACGCCCTGCGGAGAAGAGCGCATCGAGGAGCATACCGACGAGATCATCCGCCTGCTTCTCCATGCGCCCGATCAGCGAACGCGCGAGCTCGCGTCCCCCTTCCTGATCGAGCACTCGCGTCAACGCATCATCGATCGACTCGACGTCGCGCAAGATCTGGGTCGCCTCGGGGAACACGTCGAGGAGTTCGCCACCGCGCTCGACGAGCATCTCGCGCAACATCTCCATGCTGTCATTGATCGTCTCCCAATCCCCGCTCGCGGCCAGCAGACGCCATTGTTTGACCGTGGCCTGGATCGATGTCGCGAAGGATCGGAGTGAGGCGAGAAGCGGCAACCACCCCATGAACCTCGCCGGATCGAAGTGTTGCGAGAGCATGCTCCAGAGGGGCAGCCCGACTTGCAGCAAGTCCGCGAGTCGGAACTCGAAGCCAGGAGGAAGGTTGGCGCCCCAACCTTCCTCCTGGCTCGAGTCATCCTCTTCAAAATCGGGAGGGTGTTCGGAGTCTGAAAACTCCTGATCCGACGACATTCGGGCTCCAACCATCGAGAGACACAAGCTCGTTCCTCATAGGGCTGGTTATACGTCGAGTCATTCGAGGGGCGCAAGCGTTCGGTCTGTGCGTATGGCGACCGTCCCCAGCAACTCGACTCTGGGAGCGCTGGACAATGCCTCCTCGTCGACCTCGGGGAGCCAACGCTCGAGCACCTTCAAGACCTCTCGCACAGGAGGCGCCCGCTCGAGCAACCTCTCCAACAAGAGCTCGATGCCCCGCATATGAGGCCGAAGCAAGCGGGCACGCCAGCGCCTTTGCTCTTCCTCCGAGAGCACGCCTGACGTCACCAGGCGCTCTTTCCAGAGGCGCACCTGTGGTGAAGACGCGGACAGGCGGTAAGGCGCCATATGCGCGGCCAACAAAAGATGCGACAGCCGCCTCGCTTCGTGCGCGGCGAGAAAGCACTCCGCGTTCGCCGCCTCGCCGCATCGATCACGCTCGAGCTCCGGGTCATGATCGAAGAAGGCGATCAACTCGGGCAAAACATCTGCGCACGTCCTGCGCATCTCCCCGTTGGAGCCCACATGCCACCATGACACGAGCGCGCCCTCCCCTTCTCCGCTTTGAACCAACGCCCACACACCTCGAGAACAACGTGGGTGATAGGTACGCCACGCGCCCTGGTACGAGCGTTGTTCTCCCTCGGATGTGACTGAAAGCTCGCGATGCATCCATCTGTCCAACGTCTCCTGTGCGGCGAGCACATCTGGCGAGGAGCGCTTCTCGCCAGATGATGTGGAGAGCGCGCTCGCGGCGATGTATTTGGCGTGGGCGCTCTCTGCGACGCCGAGGCGCTCGTCCAAACGACGGCGCATCCCCAGACTGTCTGGCCAGCTCGAAGGTCGGGGGAGGTAAGCGACGACCTCGTCATGTGGGCTACCTGGGCGAAGCAGACGCCCCACGCGCTGCTCGATCGCGAGCGGCGTATAGGGCAAGTCTGCGAGGATCATGCGCCCACAATCCTGCAAATCGACCCCCTCCGAGAGACAATCGGTCGCGATCAGAATACGCAAGCCATGATGTGGAGAGCACGACTCCTGTTCTTGCGCGATGGGGGCAAACCTCGCCAGCAGCTCTTGCGCGCTCGCTGCGCCGATCCCTGTGGCGCGAGCGCCCGCGCCCGTGATCAGGCCGATCTGCGCGGTGCTCCCGAGGAAATCACACAAGGTCTCGAAGAGACCGAGCGCCGCATCCACGAACCCTGTGAAGATCAGAAACTTCTCCTCCTGGAACTCCTCGAGGAGTTCCAAAATCGCGCCATCTCTCCCGAAATTCTGACGACAGCGCGAGCAAGCCTCGAGCAAATCATCCAACACCGAGAGGTTTGCTTCGACGACCTCGATCACGTCTTCATCTGGCGGCGTTTCGGTCTCAGGAAGCAGAAACGCGAAGACGCCTTGCCCTGCATCTGTCGAGGAAGCCTCGAAGAGCGCCTTGAAGCTCGAGCGATCGAGGTGAATCCCCTGACGCGCCGCATCGAGCCACCGCTGGTGGTAATGGCGCAAGCTCTCGAGAGAAGCGTGCAATGCGCGTGGTCCCGACTCCCAGCGGCGCAAGAGATGCTCGGCGAGCAGCCCCCTCGGCCAGTTCGACTCGAGCAGGACGAGCTCGAGTTCGTTGGCGATGCGCCCGAGGTTTTGCCACAACCACTCCTCGTGTTCTCCGGCGACATACTCCAACATCTCGAGCCGCACTCCGGGGCGTTTGCCAAACCCTTCCTCCATCGGCGCTTGCTCTCGCCGCGTGACGACCGCTTCGATCAAACGATCGAGCCCAAAGCCATCCCCTCTCTCTGCTGCCACGAAGACGTCGCCAAGGTCTTCGCCCGTGATTTTCCGAGAGGCATCATCCGAGAGGAAGTAGGCAAACAGGTGGCGCAAGTCATCGAGTGATTTGCATACGGGCGTGGCGGTGACGAGCACGACATGCGCACGCACAGCGAGGCTGGCGAGCATCTGACTCCTGCGCGCGTCAGGGTTTCGGAATCGATGCGCCTCATCGACGAGCAGCACACAAGGATCATGCAAGGGCGCGTTCCATCTGCTGAGCGACGCGTGGCTGCAAAAGAGCACGTCGCTCCCCTCGCGCAACCCAGCGCTGGCAAACGCACGGCGCCAGCGCGAAAGCAACCGGGAAGGAGCACAACAAAGAATAGGAGCGGCGGCATCTGTGACCTTTCGCAACCTCTGCGCAGCGACGAGCCCCACGCGCGTCTTGCCCAACCCCGGAGCATCCGCGAGCAGTGCGCCCCCAAACTTTAGCGAGGTTTGGCAAACACGCTCGGCAGCGCGAGCCTGGAAATCGGCCAGCTCGAGCTGGCCGATTTTGCGCGGCGAGGAGAGAGGCACCGCCTGCTCTCCTCGCCGCAGGCGCATCCCCCAGCGAACCCAATCTCTGGCGCGAATGTTGGCGAGGTCATCTGGTGTTTCGGGGTTCATGCGGCCACCTCCGTGCTGAAGGTCGGCGAAACAGGATCATCCGTGATCCCGCGATGTTTCACGTGAAACACGAGGTTTTCATGGAGCTGCTCGAGGGCATCCTGGTTCAAGCCATAGTCGCGCGAGATCGCGATGTTCGCTTGCTCGATCCCATCAGGAAGTGTCCTCCACTGCGCGATGGAGGCTTCCAGCTCGGGATCAGGAGCGCCTCCAAGCCAGGCAAACCAACGCGGAGGCATCGGGAGCGACGAAATCACCCACGCGAAGTGACGGCGCCAACCTCCGCGCGCTCGCTCAGCGAGCGCCCAGAGGAAGGCTCTGGCAGGCGTACTGTTCAGGAGCGCGCACAACCCCCAGGCGCGCAAAGGATCAGCGCAGGGAATGTAATACGTGGTGTTGAGAGGGATCTCTCCGTCCATGCAAGGCGCCGCCTCCATCCACATCGAGAGGTCGCGCCAGACAACCTTGGGGCCAGCGACGCCAGGTTGAACGCGATACAATCTCCACCAAGGTTGGCCCTGGCGATGATCGCTGCGCGCTTCGAGCGCGGCTCGAAAGGGGCGAAGGTGGCGCCAGACCTGCTCGGGGAGGTCCTCTCGTAATTCGAGGTTCTCGTCGTAGAGCCACAGGATGCGCTGCTCGGCGTCGACCTTCCACGGCTCGATATCTCGCCCGCTCAACACAGGTCGCGTAAACTCGAAACAGCGCTCGGGAGCCCTGGCAAAGAGCACCGTTGTCTTCGCGTTGTCCAACACAAAGGCATCATTGCAACCCGTGAGCACCCCGCGGCGAGGTCGCAAACATTCGAGCTCGCCCAACCGATCGGAGAACGCGCGCACAGACTCCAGCGCGTCATCGAGTGAAGGTGGCGCCAACATCCAGGGCTCTCTCACGTCCTCACCTACAGCGAGCAAGCTCTCTATCGGCGCTCGCCAGCGCATCACTCTGTCCCCGCTCCAGAGGCCAAGGCGAGGTTGAGGTCTGCTGTGCGTCGCCTCGAGGCGACGCGGAGAGCGGGGCGTTGGGCTCCCACCAGGCCCCCACACCGTCCGATCAACCTGCATGACATTTTACCTGAACCGGACCGTGACATGATTCCTCCAGGACCCGAAACAGTTCGTTAAACGAGCGTGACATGATTCCTGAAACGGACCGTGACATGATTC
>JAYZVO010000134.1:0-21740 GCA_036155555.1 Myxococcota bacterium | reverse complement strand
CGCGAGGGATGCTCGGCGAGGGTGGCATCTTCACGCGCAGCGAAGTTGGGGAGGCTGGGAGGGGGCTTGTCAAAACAAGAGAGTGTGCATTGCATTGGCGCCTTCATCCAACCCTGGGCTCCTCTATGCGTCGGCGCCAACATCGCAACCCAAGGCTCCTCTATGCGTCGGCGCCAACCTCGCAACGAAGCTCCTCTATGCGTCGGCGCCAACTCTGCAATCAAAGCTCCTCTATGCGTCGGCGCCAACTTCGCAACCAAAGCTCCTCTATGCGTCGGCGCCAACCTCACACCAAAAGCTCCTCTACACGTCGGCGCCAACCTCCATCAGCGCTCCTCTATGCGTTGGCGCCAACCACGCAACCCTGGGCTCCTCTACACGTCGGCGCCAACTCTGCAATCAAAGCTCCTCTACGCGTTGGCGCCAACCTCTCGCGAGGCTCAGGCGCCCAGAAACATCGAGAGTTGGTGTGCGACCTCGTCGACCTTCTCCTGTTGAGGGAAGTGGCCGCAGTTTTCGAGGGGGACGACGCGGTAGGGGGTTCGTGGGGTGAAGCCAAAGTCAATGCGTCGGTACATCTCCGGGCCGATGCATCCATCCTGCTTGCCATGGAGAATCAGTGAGGGGCAGGTGAGGCGTCGCATCGCGAGACTGCATGAGCGTCTCCAGCTGCTCGGGTCGAAGAGCATGTCTCGTAGCAGCGCGCGGTAGTATCCCAGCGCGCTCGCTGGAGTGTCTTCTTGCATAAAGGTCGAGAGGACCTTGGCGTGGCGAGCGTCGCGCCAGCGCCACTCCGGGCTCCAGCGCGACCAGAGTTGTTCGATGAGTCCGTAGTTTTCGCTGGCCAGGAGGCGCTCTGGGAGGAGTGGCAGTTGGAAGAAGAAGATATAGGCGCTCCTGGAGAGCTGCTGGGGATTTTTGGTCAGGTTGCGCAAGAAGACGCGTGGCGGTGGCACTGATATGGCGCACAGCTTGTCGATGCGGCTCGGGTCGAGCTGCGCGGCGCTGTAGGCTGCGAGCGCCCCCCAGTCATGTCCGACGACGCTGGCGGTGGTGAACCCCATCGCGTCGATCATGGCGATCACGTCCTGGGCCAGAACCTCGAGCGAGTAGCGGCCATCGATGGGCGCGCTGCTCGGCGCGTAACCGCGAAGGTTGGGCGCCACGAGCGTGAAGCGCTCGTGGTCGAGCCGCTCCATCAGCGGGAGCATCGTCGCCGCATCGTCCGGGAACCCATGCAGCAGAAGCAGCAATCGTGGCCCCGAGCCGACCGTGTAATACGCGAAGCGGATGTTGTTCGCGTGGGTGAGCAGGTACTTCATCGCGCGTTGACCTGTCCAGAGTTCGTTCGTGCGTCCGTTCTGCCTGCCATTGCTCTCGTGACGACATCCTGACGGTAGCATGCTCCATATGACAGTGTCGCATCATTTTATTTAACAGTTTTATTTGACAGTGTGAAATAAGGTCTTACAGTAAAGGTGTTGGTTCCCTCGAGAGGTTCGAGATGACACGAGCATTGACCATGACACTCCGAGAGCTGGTGGCGCAGGCCGCCGCCATCCTCTCGCAAGAAGACGTCGACCAGCCTAGCGGTCGCGTTTCGGATATCCCCACGGTCCGAACCGTGCGCTACTACGCGACCCACGGGTTGCTCGAAAAGCCGGTCGATTGGAGAGGGCGCGCCGCCCTCTACGGCGCGCGCCACCTGCTCACGCTGGTCGCCATCAAGCGGCTCCAGGCGCGCGGCGAGTCGCTCCAGGATGTGCAGGGTCGCCTCGGCGGGCTGACGCTCGAAGAGCTCGAGGAGCTCGCCGGGTTGACGCTCGAGGAGCTCGAATCACTCGGCGAGGAGGACCCGACAAAAGAGGCCGAGGACGCCACGCTGGGCGCCGAGGCATCGGGCAAGGGTAAGGGCCAGGACGATGCAGAGGAGGGCGCGCCAGCACGGCAACGCAGCTTCTGGATGGCGAGGCCCGAGGCATCTCCAGATGCTCCAGAAGAGGTCGCCCCGAGACGCGCCAGCCGAGAGGTCGAGCTTGTCCGCGGCGTACGCATGGATGACGAGGTGCTGCTTCTTCTGGAGCGCGCCAACCGAGAGATCGAGGCCGATGACGTTGCCGCCATAAAAGTCGCCGCCGAGCCATTGCTCCGGCTACTTCGCGCCAGACACATCATCGATTGAGAAACGTAACGACGAAGAGAGGTTCCACATGGGCACAGCGATCACGATCATCGAGCCGGACAATACCACGCGCACTCCTGACGAGGACGAGAGCTTTGGCTCCCTGGAGACCGCCAAGGGGCACCTTCCGTTGCGTTCGATCGACGTCCAGACCAGGGTCTCGGGTGTCGTCGCTCGCACCACGCTAAAGCAGGTCTTTGTCAACACGCACAAGGAGCCGCTCGAGGCGACTTACATCTTCCCCTTGCCTCCACGCGCGGCCGTCTCGCACTTCGAGCTCCGCGTCGCTGGTCGCGCTGTCGTCGGTGAGTTGCAGGAGCGCGGGCAGGCTCGCGCGACCTACAACGCCGCCATCGCGTCCGGTCACCGCGCGGCCATCGCGGAAGAGGAGCGCCCCGACGTCTTCACCATGCGCGTTGGCAACCTGCCTCCTGGCGAGGAAGCCGAGGTCGAGCTTGTCATGACCGCGCCGCTCGAGGTGATCGCTGGCGAGGTGACCTACCGCTTCCCGCTCGTCGTCGCGCCTCGTTACATGCCAGGCGTGCCGCTCGGTGGCGAGGACGTCGGCAGCGGGATCGCGCCTGACACAGACGCAGTGCCCGATGCTTCACGCATCAGCCCACCTGTGATGCTCCCCAATTACCCGAACCCCGTGCAGCTCTCGCTCTCGGTGGACATCGACACCGGCGGGCTCGCGCTCGAGAACCTGCGCTCGACGCTTCACTCCGTGCTCGTCGAGTCCTCGCGTGAGCGCGCTCATATTCGGGTGCAGCCTGGCGAGCGCGTCAACCGCGACTTCATCCTGCGTTGGGATGTCTCGAGTGATACGATCGGGACCGCGTGCCTCGCGTCCCCTTCGCCAAAGCAGGGCTCGCCATCGGTCTTTCAACTCACGCTCGTTCCTCCGGCGGATGTGGCGAAGGCGCAGCGCCCAAGAGATGTCGTGTTCGTGCTCGATCGCTCCGGCTCGATGAGTGGTTGGAAGATGGTCGCTGCGCGCCGTGCGCTCGGGAGGATGCTCGATACGCTCTCACCGCAAGATCGCTTCAACGTCCTCTCGTTCGATGACCGGATCGATCCGCTTCCCGGGCACACCGCTAGCGCGCTCGTCGAGGCCACCAACCGCAACCGCTACCGCGCCATCGAGCACCTCTCCAGCGTGGATGCTCGCGGCGGCACCGAGATGGCGCGACCCTTGCTCCTGGCTGCCAATGCGTTGTCTGGAGGTTATCAGGATCGCGACCGTTGGATCGTGCTCGTGACGGACGGGCAGGTCGGGAACGAGGATCAGATCCTTCGCGACCTGGCCAGCCTCATCAAGAACGTGCGCATCTTCACTGTCGGCATCGATCGCGCTGTGAACGAGAGCTTCTTGCGCCGCCTCTCCGAGCTTGGCGGCGGCGGCACCGAGCTTGTCGAGAGCGAGGATCGCCTCGACGAGGTGATGGATCGCGTGCACCGCTCCATCGATTCTCCCGTGCTGACCGAGCTCTCCATCGAACTCGAGGGCGGGGACATCGACGCCACCGAGATCGTCCCTGGGCGCGTCGCCGGGTTGTTCGCGGGCGCGCCATTGATTCTGTCGGGTCGCATCAAGGGTGGCCTCGCCAAAAACACGACGCTGATCGTACGCGGCGCGAACGCGCTGGGTGATTCCTGGTCGACGCGTGTGCCCGTGCAACAGGTCGAGAACGAAGCGATCGGTGTGTTGTGGGCGAAGCAACGTCTGCGCGAACTCGAGGATCGCTACACCATCGGGAGAGGCCGCATGAGCACCATCGAGAAAGAGATCGTAAAGATCTCGCTCGATTACAATGTGTTGTGCCGCTTTACCGCGTTCGTGGCCGTCGATAAGGCAGAGGTCATCGAGAACCACGAGGACATGCGCGAGGTCACGCAACCTGTAGAATCGGTCGAAGGTTGGGAGGGGAACTCCTTCGATGAAGATGCCGACGCCATCGACGGGCTGGTCGTTGGCAATCGAGGCGCCGAGCGAGAGTTTTCTGCGCCTCGTACAAGGAGCAAGAAGAAGATGGACTCGGCGCGTGCGCGGACACAGGTCGAGGCGATGAAGTACGAAGCGCCTGCCGAGGACGAGCCCGAGATGACTCGAAGCGTGAGCTTCAGCAGTCAGATGGCGAGCATGGCCGATATGGAGGAGGAGCTCCAAAGCCTGAGACCTGGCTCATCCTTCGATCCGTTCGACTCCTCGTATTCCAACGCGCCCGCTCCGCAGGCCATCGGTGATGCGCCGATGCAAGGATTTGGCGGTGGCGCTCCTGGTGCTCCCGCTCCTGCTCCCGAGAAGCCAATGGCAGGTCGCGCGATTGGTGCCGCGTCCGGGCAGCGCCTCGGCGACAGCGTCTCGCAGACCAGGGCCGGAGTGCAGAAGGCGCTTGTCCGGGAGCTCTCGCCGGAGCAATCCAAGGGGCAACCGAGCACGCTCGCCACGGATGTCTGGAGCGTGGCCGCGACGCTCTATCACTTGCTTCATAATCAGGCGTTGTTCACGGGCGCGAGTGATTTCGAGATCCTGAGCAAGATCGTCAACATCGAGCTCCCGGAGCAACTCGTCCCGGTGACAGCGAGCCCGATGCTCGAGCTGATCCTGTCCTCGGCGTTGAAAGCGGCGCCAGAGGATCGGCCGATGATGCACACGCTGGCCGAGGAGCTCGAGGCATTGGTGCTGGATCGCGACGCGACGCTTGCTGCGCTCGCCAAGCTCGTCGCCGCGACGACCGCCAGGGAGGTTGACACGAGCGCGTCAGCGCCTGAGCTCGATAACGCTCGCTTCGAAATCACGGGGCTGTTCGATCGCTCCGGGATGTACGATGTCTGGATGGCAAAAGATACCGCGAGCGGCAGAGACGTGTTGATCAGGGTTCTGCACGACTTCATGGCCGATGATTTTGTCTTCGTGCGCGACTTCGAGAGGGTGGTGTCGCTCTCCTTTGACGGGACGCCGACGCTTATCGCGAGCGGGAGCCTCGCGACGAGTGAGTCGGGTCGAACGCCAGCGCCTTACGTGGTGCTCGAGTATGTCAATGGGGTGGATTTGCGCCAGCTGATACGCGAGCACGGCGCGCTCGATCCGCAGGTGGCCATTTACATCATGGCGCGCGCAGCGAGGATCTTGGCGGATTGCCACGCGCTGCTCCTCTCGGATGGTTCGTATGGCTTGCGTCATGGCGCGGTAAAGCCGGGCCATATCATCGTGAGCGAGGATGGCGCGGTCTCCTTGCTCGACTTCGGCGTCGGGGTCGATCTGTCTGGTTCCAAAAAGCAAGCCAGGGCGCGCGAGAGCTACAACTGGACCGCCAGCCCGAAGGTGCAAGGCGGAGCACAGGTGCTCGAGCGCGAGGAGCCCGAACAGCCAAAGAAGGGACTCTTTGGCAAGATCGCTACGATGCTTCGCGGCGAGAGCAAGACAGAAGACAAGCCCGCCGATGAGAAGTCTCCTTCGGGTCGGCGAGACTTCTGGAAGTGATTCTCGCGCTCGCCGCCTGCGACCTTCGCGTGGAGGTTGATTGGCGGTGAGCGGCGCGCCAACCCAAAGGGGCCAAAAAAAAAATTGGCAGGGGGTAAAAAAAAACCCCCCCCCCCCATTTTTTTTCGCCCCCCTTCGGTGCGCTCGGCACCGTCGCTCGGGCGAGGTGCCGGTCAAGGGAGTTTAAGGGGCGGACATCACGGTCAATGGCGCCACGCCCTGGACCTGCCCCAGGGTCGCGCGGATATCGCAGGTTCCCGGCATAAACGCCGTCGCTTCGCCGCGCGAGACCCAGGCGTTGCTGACATCAGCGACGCTCTGATCCGAGGATGTCCAGGTGACGTAGTGGGTGACCTCGCGCATGGAGCCATCGGTGAAGAGGCCAGTGGCTTCGAACTCGATGGTCTCCTCGGGGAGGACGGACGCGACGGGAGGATCGAGCTCGATGCTGGCGAGCACCGCGTCGGTCACAGTGACACGCGCTTGCCCCGTCACGCCCTGGTAGGTTGCCTGGATAAACGAGGTACCTGGGTTGATGCCGAGCGCCCAGCCCTTGACCCAGAAGGACGCGTAAACATCCGCGATCATCGGATCGGTCGCCGTCCAGGTGGCGAGCCCTGTGATGTCACGCGCCTGGCCGTTGGTGTAAATGGCGGTGGCGAGCATGCGCAAGTAGTAACCCGTGGGGATGGTCTCGATAAATGGCGTGACCTGGATCTGCGCGATCTCGAGGCCAGTGACCGTGAGCGTGGTGTGGCCAGTGACGCCACCATAGGTCGCCAGCACCTTCGTGGTCCCGGCCTGTTGTGCGGTCAGCACCCCCTCCATCCAGCGCGAGTTCGAGATCGTGGCGACCATCGGATCTTCGGTTTGCCACAACACATCATCCCAGACCTGCTGCGTGGTCCCATCGGTGTAGAAGGCCGTTGCCCAGAACCTCATCTCGTCCCCTTCGTTGAGGGAGGGTTGGAAGGGGATGACCTGAATGTGCGAGAGGGTCGCGGCGGTGACTTCGAGGCGCGCGGTGCCGACGACGTTCTGGTATCCACAGCGGATCTCGGCGACCCCTTCGCGTCGCGCGATCACTTGGCCCTGTTCTCGCCAGCCCTCGTGGAGCACATCGGCGCTGTTGGTGTTGTCGGTGGTCCAGTTGCACGCCCAGGTCACATCGCGCGAGGTGCCATCATCGAAGACCGCCTGCGCGAGGTACTGGATGCGCGTGCCGGGCGCGACGGTGACGTCGACGGGCGTGACCTTGATCTCGACGATCTCGGCGTCGGTGACGGTGACCGTGGTCTTGCCTGTGAGCCCCTTGTAAGTCGCAGTGATTTCGGTGACGCCAGCGCCGTTGGCGATGGCGATCCCAGGCCAGCGAGGGTGGATAAAGATCGACATCACGGCGGGATCGCCGGTGCCCCAGCCAACCCCTTCGCTCACATCCTCGCGGGTGCCGTCAGAATAAATGGCGGTTGCCCAGAAGCGCATGATCGAGTCGACGGCGACCTCGGGGGTGTGCGGCGTGACCTGAATCTCGACAAGCTCCGAGCCGTTGACCTCGGCGTTCACCGAGGTCGAGACGCCACCAAAGGTCGCCGTGATGGTCGTGTTGCCCTTGGCGATGGCGGTCATCACGCCCCAATCATTGATCGAGGCGATGGCGCCATCTGCCGTCTTCCACTCCGCTTCGCCAGTGACATTGCGCGTGGTGCCGTCCTCGAAGAGAGCCATGGCGGTGAACTGGCGCGTCTGCCCGATCGGCGTGGTGGAGTCGCGAGGCGTGACGGTGAGGCGCGTGATGTCGGCGCCTTCCACGGTCAACCTGGTCTCGGCGATGATCCCCTCGAAGCGCGCGCGGATAGTCGTCTCGCCGCGAGAGAGCGCCACGGCCAACCCGCGCACATCCGCAGAGTTGAAGATCCTCGCGATGTCGACGTTGGTGGAGCTCCAGGCGACGATCTGGGTGATGTCTGCCATGGCGCCGTCGGAGAAGATGCCAAAGGCGGTGTATTGCGTCGTGGTGTTGTTGTTCATGGTGGCGTCCGCTGGCTCGATGATGATGTCATCGAGCGTGGCGCCGGAGACGGTCACCGGGATGCTCGCGGAGACACCAGCGAGCGTTGCGGTGACCATCACGCTGCCTGGGTTGAGCGCGATGACTGTGCCCTTGTCACTGGGTGTGTTTGGCGTCTCGACCTGGAGCGGGTTGCTGCTTGTCCAGAAGGCTTGTTGGGTGATCTCGCGCTCGGAGCCATCGGAGAAGATCCCTGTCGCTTCGATGGTGGCGCGCTCGTGTTGGTGAAGCTCGAGCGAGGTCGGGTCGAGCTCGATCTCGACGAGGCGTCTCTCGCTAACGACGACCACGGCTTCGCCTGTTTGAGCGCCGAGTGACGCGGTGATCGTGGCGCCGCCGAGCGCGATGGCGTCGACGGTTCCCGCCTTGCCACGCTCGTTCGAGATGCCTACGGCGGTGGGTGTGCTCGAGGACCACGCGACCGACTCGGTGATATCGAGCGAGGTCCCATCCGCCCAGTTTCCGGTCGCGCGCAGGTAGGCTTGCTGTCCGACAGCGAGCTCGACATCGGAGGGTTCTATGGTGATGCGTGTGAGCGTCGCGTCAGTGACAGTGACGGTGGTGCTCGCGGTCAGACCTTCGACCTTTGCCGAGACGATCGTGGTGCCATGATCGATGGCTGTGGCCCAGCCGTTCTGGTCGATGCGAGCGACCTCGATGTTGGTGCTCTCCCAGGTCGCCGCGCGTGATACTTCGCTAACGGTGCCGTCGCTGTAACGCGCCATGGCGCGCATGCGTTGCACGACGAGCGGCGCGAGCACGGGCGAGAAGGGTTCGATGTCGAGCGCGGTCATCGATGCGTTGGAGACGTTGAGTCTCGCTTCGGCGCGCTGGCCGTGGATTTCAGCCGAGATGATGGCGAGCCCTGCGGAGTTGCCGACGGCGAGTCCTGTGGGAGAGACGGACGCGGTGACGCCGTCGGAGGTCTTCCAGAGGACGTAATCGGTGAGATCTCGCCATGTGCCATCGCCGAGCAAACCTCGGGCGTGGAACTGTTGTTGGCCATGCTTGCCGACGGTGGCGTTTGTCGGAGAGATCTCGAGGTCGGTGACGAGCTCGTTGCTGACGATGATCGGCGCGCTCGCTTCGATCCCGCGGAAGGTCGCCGTGATGGAGGACTCTCCGGGGAGGATGCCCTGGACGGTGCCCTGGCCATCGTGGTTCAAGATCCCCTCGTCGCCGATGCTCCAGTCGGCCTGTGGGGTGATGTCGACGCGTGTGCCGTCGGTGTAGAGGCCAGTGACGGTGAAGGTCTCGCTGGTGTCGAGCAAAAGGTTCGCAGAGGGGGGATTGAGGGAGATGGCGACGAGCTCGGAGACGTCGGAGACGTTGATCTCGGCCGAGCTCGAGAGGTCGCCAATGGTGGCGCTGATTTGCACGCGGCCAGCGCTCACGCCGAGCACTTCCCCTTCGAGCTCTGCCTCGTTGGAGACGAGCGCGATGCGATCATCAGATGAGCCCCATGTGACAAACTCGGTGACGTCCTCCTCGGCGCCGCTCTCGTAGGTGCCCCACGCCTTGAGGCGCAGCTTTCCATCAGGCCGGATCTCGGCGCTGCGAGGCGCGACGCGGAGTTCATCGAGCTTCCTGCCGCGGACCTCGATCGTCACGAACGCGCGCAACCCCTCGTATTCGGCGCGCAACAGCGTCTTGCCCTCGCGCACCGCGGTCACGCGGGGGCCATCGAGGGTGGCGATGGTGGTGTTGTCGATCGACCAGGCGGCGTCACGGGTGACGTCCTCACGCGAGCCATCCTTGTAAATCGCCTGGAGCGAGATGTTGCGTTGGGCATCGAGCGGGATGCGGACCTCATCTGGCGAGATAACGATCGCCTCGAGCGGCGGCTTCTGTTCGCCAGGGTCGGGAATCACGGGGACGCGATCTCCCGTTCCCCATGGAGAGCCTTGAGGCCCACGCTCGAGGTTATCTCGACCACAGGAGGTCGGGAGCAAGAGCCCGATGAACAGCATCAAGCCAAGGAGGATATTTTGCATCTTCTCGATATTGATTCGCGGCATGGACTTCACACGTTCTGATTCGAGGGACGATCACATGGAAACGAACAGGTCGTTCGAGTTTTGTGTCACGAAGTGCGCGGGCATAGGACAGGTTGCATGAACCCATCCTGTGGGTGCATGATTCTCTTTGCCAATCGCAGCGCTCGATAGGCGCGAAAGATATCTCATATGAATGCATTTTACATGCCGATAGAATATGCACACTGCACCTTCCAGGCCGCTCGCGGCATCATTCTCAGGTGACAAAAGGGGCATCATGCGCGATCCTCTCATGCCGCAGAAGACTGCGGAACAATCAAGGAAACAGAAGAGATTCGTGTTTGTTGGTGTCCTCGCGCTCGCCATTTTGGCGGGATTACTCGCGGCGGTGACATACAAGCCGCGCGAGCGCACGTATTCGGTCGAAGTCCCTGTGGAGATCGAGTACAGCGATCCCTCACGATCGCCTGCGAGCGCGACCTCGACGCCCCCCTGAGTTCACGCTGGTGCCGAGGAGCGCGAGGGGCATATTCGTCGCTTCGATGCTTGTGCTGGCGTGATTCGTGCGTTTACACGTGTTGTGCTCCTTGTTGTACGCCGTGCTGCCTTGGAGAAGGTCGATGGATGCCCTGAGCCAAACCAAAACCCAACTCGATGGAGCGGAGCTCCCCGAGCGCTTCGAGCTCATCCGTCAGCTCGGCGAGGGGGGCTTTGGCCGGGTGTATGCGGTCAACGATCGCGCCAGAGAATCACTCGTCGCGCTCAAGATGCTCTCCAACGCGAGCCCCAAGACGATCCTCTCGTTCAAGGACGAGTTCCGAAACCTCGCGGATCTGGTGCACCCGAACCTGGTGACGTTGTACGAGCTCTACGCGCAGCAGGGGAGCTGGTTCTTCACGATGGAGCTGGTGCGCGGGCTCGACTTTTTGGCTTACGTTCGCGGGCACGAGTTCCTCACCGCGCCAAAGCAAAACACCGTGCGCGCCACGGCCGATTCGCTCGAGGCCGACGTCCCTCAGACCACCGAGTTCGAGGAGGAGGATGTCTTCCAGGACACGATCCCTCCGCTGGCTGGCGTGGGGCTCGAAGAGGCCACCGCCGACTTTGGCTGGTTCATGGACGAGTCCTATGACGAGAGCCGCCTGCGCGATGCGTTGGGGCAGCTCGGTTCGGGGATAAAGGCGCTGCATGACGCCGGGATGCTTCACCGTGATATCAAGCCATCCAACGTGCTCGTGCGCGAGGATGGCCACTTGCTCCTGCTCGACTTCGGGTTGATCTCTCAGATGACCCCATCACTCACGCTCGAGCATTTGCAGAAGGCGCGCCGCAATCGCGGCGGTCAATTCGTCGGGACGCCGCATTACATGTCGCCCGAGCAGGCGATGGGGATGACGATCGGCCCCGCCTCGGACTGGTACGCGGTGGGAGCGATGCTCTACGAGGTGCTCACCGGGCGGCGTCCTATCGAGGGTGGGACTCCACTCCAGATCTTGCTGCGCAAGCAGTCCGTGCGTCCTGCGCACGTCCTCGAGCTCGCCAGCGATGCTCCCGAGGATCTTGCCGAACTCTGCATGCGTTTGCTCGAGCGCCAGCCCGCCTCGAGGGCGGGCTACGCCGAGATCGTCGCGACGTTGGGGCAATCGCCAGCGCGCACGAGCGGGATGCGCCGCGCGGTGGCGCGGAGCGAGGCGCGCCCATTCGTCGGGCGAGCGCAACACCTGGCGACCATGCGGCGCGCGCTCGAGCGTTCGAGCGAGGGGCGCGCGGCGGCCTTTGTCAACGTCGTCGGCCCCTCTGGAATGGGTAAATCCGCGCTGGTGCGTCAGTTCTTGCGCTCGGTCAGCCAGGACTCTCCCGACGTGTTGATCCTCGAAGGGCGCTGCTTCGAGAACGAGACGGTGCCTTACAAGGCGCTCGATCAACTCGTCGATTGGCTCAGCCGCTACCTCGAGTTGCTCCCCCAGGAAGACCTCGGCGGGTTCGCAGAGATCGAGGGGTTGAGCGCTCTGGTGAGGCTCTTCCCTTCGCTCGAGCGCGTCCCGGTGATCGAGGACGTCGTGGAAGGGACGACCGCGCTGCGCGATGCCTCTCAACAACGCCGCCTCGCCTTCGAGGCGCTCCGGCAATGCTTCCAGTTCCTGGGCAGCGATCGCCAGCTGTTGCTCTACATCGATGATGTGCAGTGGGGTGATGAGGACAGCGCCGCTCTGATCGAGCACGTGATGCGCGCGCCTGATGCGCCGCCGATTCTGTTGCTCACGAGCTTTCGCGAGGAGGATCTCGAGACCTCGCCATTCTTGCTCGCGTTTCTGGAGCATCAGCGACAGCGCGAGGATCAGGTCGTGGTCGAGACCTTGCGCGTGGGCGCGCTCGAGGAGGCCGAGGCCGCGCAGCTCGCGCAGATCTTGCTCGCTAACGAGCCTGATATGGCGCCTCCAAAAGAGCACCTCGACAGGATCGCGCAGGAGGCCGCGGGGAACCCGCTCTTTATCGACGAGCTGGCGCGTTATATGCGCAACCACTCGCAGCCAAGCTCGAGCCTGACAGAACTTGGCGAGGTCCTCTACAAGCGCATCGTTCAGCTCCCTGAAAGCGCCAGGCGGTTGCTCGAGGTGATCTCTGTGGCGGGGCAGCCGCTCGAGCGCCAGGTCGCCAGAGTGCTCGCGAAGCTCGAAGGGGAGGAGCAATCCGCGCTCGCCCTTTTGCGCACGGAGTTGCTCGTGCGCCAGAGCAGCGACGCGATCTCCGAGGGGCTCGAGACCTACCACGCGCGCATTCGCGAGACGGTCGTTTCCAAGATGGATGACGGTCGTCGCGTGGGGATGCACTCCGATCTGGCCGAGGCGTTGTCCGAGCGCGAAGGGACAGATCCAGAGCTCGTCGCGCGCCACTACATCGCCGCCGAAAAATCGCGCGAGGCGGTGCCATACCTCTGGCGCGCGGCCGAGCAGGCTGGCGGAGCGCTGGCGTTCGAGCGCGCCGCGAGGCTGTGGGAGATGACCCTCGAGTATGGGGAGTGGTCGAGCGCCGAGGTGTGCGAGATCAACGCTCGCCACGGAGAGGTGCTCGGTTACCTCGGGCGAGGAGGCGCGTCGGCGAAGGCTTACCTGGAGGCGCGCTCGCACGCCGAGACGCGCGCCCACGCGCGCCAGTACGAGCGCCTGGCTGGAGAGCAGTTGTTGCGCGGTGGCCGCTTCGAAGAGGGGCGTCAGATCCTCGAGGGCTTGCTCGAAGAGTTGCGCGTCAGGATGCCGCGTCGCGGCGCTTTCCTTTTGGCGGAGCTGCTGGCGTTGCGTGCGCGCATCGCGTGGAGGGGGCTCTCGGTCAAGCAAATCAAGGAGATCAGCGAGGAGAAGCGCGAGCGCCTCGACCTTTGCTGGTCCGCCGCGCAGATGCTCAGCGCGCTCGACCTCAAGGTCGGCGCGTACTTTGGCGCGTTGCACTTGTTGGACGCGCTCGATTCGGGCGATCCCACACACGCGTGCCTCTCACTGGCGCTCGAGGCGACGCACCTTAGCGGCTCATCTCGCACGCGCGCTCGCGGCGAGGAGCTCTTGAAGACGGCGCGTGCGCTCGTCGAGAGCGAGGATGTGAGCACCTACGCCGAGGCGTTCCTCTGCTTTGGAGAGGGGATGAGCGCCTACCTCGGTTCGGATTGGCGCCATGGCCTCGAGCGGATGCAGGAGGCAGAGCACATCCTCGAGACGCGGTGCCAGGGGGTCGTCTGGGAGCTCGATGGCGCGAGGCTCTACCAGTTCTTCTGTATGGAGATGCTCGGCACGCTCGAGCCATTCGTCGAGCGCCTCCCGCGCTTGCTCGACGAGGCGGTCCAGCGCGACGACTTGCTCTATACGACGAACTGGAAGCTGTGGAGTTATAGGGGGCACCTGGCCAATGATGACCCGGATCGAGCGCGCCGCGTGCTCGATGGCGCCATCGAAGCTTTTGGCCAGGAGAGCTTCCTTATCCAGCACCTCTGGCACCTCGTGGGCGCTGTGAACACGGCGCTCTACCAGGAGCAACCGGAGCGCGCCTTCGCCATGCTCGAGGATCGCCGCCAGGCGCTCAAGGGCTCGCTGTTGTTGCAGAACGAGACGATCGCCTTGTTCCATGACGATCTCGAGCAGCGCACGGGGCTCGCGTTGATGCAGGCCACGCAGGATGCGCGCGAGCAGAAGAGGGCGCGCTCGCACGCCGAGCGTTACATGCGCGCGTTGGAGAAGAGCGAGACCCCCGCCGCTGCGCTGTTGGCGTTGATGGGGAATGCGCAGCTGCAATGGGCGAGCGGCGAGCGCAAGACATGCGTGAATCTGCTCGAGGAGGCCGAGGAGAAGGCGCGCGCGCTGCGTTGTGATTTGCACCTGCACGCGATCCTCTACTGGCGCGCCTCTATTCTGGGCAAGAGCGCGGAGGATTCTCTAAAAGCCGCCGAGCGTTGGTTCACCGAACATGGCGTGATCAATCCGCGCTCCATGGTGCGTTGCCTTGTCCCGTTGTTCGCCACGACATAATGCTTCTATTTCATGTTCTTGATGAACTCGGTGAATATGATAAAATTCCTATCACCGTGGAGTGAATTGTTTGTTTTGATGGTGGTCACACCAGGTGAAGCGAATTGGGGGGAAGGCTAATGTAGGTCGCTTGACTTGTTGCGCTTGCCATCCGGTCCCTTAAAAACCTGTCCGCTCGGCACCACATCTTGATGTCGGTGCGCGCCGAGTCGTTGGCATGAGAAGAAGCCAGCGCGCTGTTGTATTGGCGGCGAGGACATCTACGAGCGCCCTCTATCGCGCGAGCCCGTTTTTTGGCTCGTGAGACGGGCTCGAGGTCTTTGGATGCGCGAGAACCTCTCCAGTTTCGAGAAGACGCTGCGACAACTGATCGAGTTCTATCAAGACAAGATAGACGCCGCTGACATGTGCGAGGTGTTCGAGCGCCTCCTCGGCGAGCTCGAAGAGATCCCTGGCGACGGCTCCTACATGCTCGAGCGCAACGATCGCCTCGTGGGGACCTTTTTTACCCCCAAGGCGCTCGAGCGAGAGCTGGCCAACCTCCTCGATGTGCAGGCCATTTGCGTGCCGCTCGAGGACCCTCCCCCGATGATGACCGAGCTCGACGTGGTGGTGAGGACGAACTGGAGCGATGACCTGAGCTTGCCCGGTCGCGTCGTGCACGTTTCAGGTGATCAGGTCGCGATCCAGACCTTTGTCAATGACCGCTCGGTTGTCGATAAACTCCGCGCGTTGCCCGAGCACATGCGCACGGGCGTTCCTCCAAAGATCAGGACGACGAGCGATATCACAAAGCCCGCGCTCCCGCGCATTCCTCCAGTCACGCCCGAAGAAGATGTGGTCGAGGAGTCACCAGCGCCGCCGCCACCTCAACAAGAGGTTCGGCACGACGTTAAACAAAGCGGTTCGTTCCGTCGCATCGAGGTCACCGAGATCGATCCTCGCGGAGAGCTCGAGCCCGAGATGCTCGTGCTCGAGGACCACGATGTCTTGCCTGTGCTCGTGAGGCTCGCGCAGGGTCGCTTCGATGGGATGGTCGAACTCTTTGGCGCCGCGCGAGAGAAGCTCGTGATCACCTTGCGCGAAGGTTGCCTGATCGAGTTCGAGCGCGAGCCAACGCGTGAGGAAGACAAGCTCGAGGTGCTCCTCTCGAACGCGGGGAAGATCTCGGCGGAAGACCTCGCGCGTGCTGCAGAGCGCGCGGAATCACTCGGGACGAGCGTCGCAGACGCGCTCCTCGATCTGCGCCTGATGGAGTATGGGGACTTGCGCGTCGCGCTCAAGACGCGCCTGATCTTCATGGCGCGCAAGCTCTGGTCTGGTGAGTGGCAGAAGGCCGCGCTCTATCAGTTCGACACGAGCCTGATGCGGACCTTGACGCCGCCAGTTCCGATCTACCAACAGCTCTTCTCCGTCACGCTCAAGCACTACGAAAGCAACCTCAACTCCACGCGCATCGAGACGATCAAGAAACGCTTCGAGCGTGTCCTGATTAAAATGCGCGAGGACACCGCGGTCGACATCAACGAACTCGGGCTCTCGACAAAGCAGCGCCGCTTCGTCGAGGTCGGCCTTGCGGACAAGCGCCAGATCGCGGACCTCTTGCTCGTCTCTCCCATGGGGCAGAGTGATTCACTGGCCATGCTCGCTGCGCTCGATGATATCGGCCTGCTCGAGAAAGAGCAGGTCACCGAGTGGACCAAGCAACGCACGCGACAGCGCAACCAGCTCGAGCTCATGATGCTCAAGATCGAGCGTGAGGATCACTTCGATGTGCTCGGGCTTCACTGGTCCGCGTATGGCGACGAGGTCGAGCAAGCCTACCAAAACGCGATCAAGGATTACTCCGAGGAGAACTTCGGCGCGCTCGAGGTCGGCCCTGACATCCAGAAGATCCGCGCGCGCCTCGAGCAAGCCTACCAACTCCTCAAGGATGGAGCTTCGCGCAGGCGTTATCGACGAGAGCAGATCAGTGACTTCAAGGTCCGCTCCTCGATCGATATGTTTCGAAAACAGGCCGAGTCTGCGCAGATGCGGCGAGAGCTGGAGTCGGCCATCGACTTCAACCGCCGGGTGCTCGAGCTAAACCCTGGCGATCAGCAATCCCAACGCGCCATCGAGCTGCTCAAGAAGGCGATCGATCTTCGCGACCAAGGCGTGCTGCGCTAGACGCAGCCTCTCGTTCAAGCCTCGAGCCAGTGATTTCTGCTGTCCGAGACCACGAGCCCTCGCGCATCGACCACGATCACGCGGTGCGCCTCGCCAAACTCTGGCCAGTTTAGCCCATCGAGTTGTCGCTCGAGGATCGCGGTGGGGACCTTCCTCGAGCGCGAGCGGTTGCGCTCGAAGAAGATGTCCGGGCTCATATGAAACAGCACCAACGTCACATGCGCCTTGTAGTCTCGCGAGATGCCTGTGATCGGAGCTCGGAACTCTCGCCGCAGGTTGGTCGCGTCCCAGACGACATCCTCCTCGCGTCGCAGGTGTTCCTTGAGGCGCTCTCTGGCGAGGTGCGCGATTTCGAGGTTCTTGCTCTGGTCACTCGCTTCGCCCGTGAGCTCCTCGCGCAATCCATCGAGCGCGATGACGCCATGATAGGGGAAGTGTCGCTCGACCCAGGTTGATTTGCCGCAGCCGCTCGGTCCCATGGTCATGACCACGCGACAGAAGCGCTCGTCGAGCGCGTAGGATCTGGCCATCGCCTCTTCCGGCGTAAAGATATCGCCAGCCTCGAGCGCCCAGAGACCCTCCATGATCGCGCGCTCGGCGCGATCCTCGTCCATCCCTGCTTCGAGCACCATGTCGCGCGTGCGCGCCAAAAACTCGCGCTGTGGGAGTGGACCTGACCAGGTGCCTGCTTCCTTCGCGCCGAGCGCGAAGAGCTCGATAAAGTCGATCTGCTCCTGGCGATCCTCGCAGGTGCGCCCTCGCATATCCGCCATCTCGAGCGCGTGGAGCGCGCGCGCGCTCGCGCCGCGCGCGAGCTTCCAGTAGGAGCGGTGAGGGCGATCCTTGATGATGAGGAACTTCGGGTCGTGGTGATGGCGCACGAGCCCCATGATCTCGAAGAGGTCCTCGCGCTCGAGCCCGAGGTCGAGCCCGCGGTAGGCCAGATAGGACGCGCCACGCTCGGCGTGGCGCGGCGCGACGACACACTCTCTTCCATCTTTCATCCGGCGCGTGGTCGTGAGCGGCTTGGCGATGTCGTGAAACAGCGTCGCCACGCGAACCAGGAAGCGTTGGCGCGCGTCGAGGTCGTGCTCGCCACGAGCCAACGCCGCCTCGAGCTCTTCGAGCACCATGCGCGTGTGCGTCGCCACGTCCCCTTCAGCGTGCCAGATCGGATCTTGCTCGGTCTCCTCGAGGCGACCGAGCAGCGGCAAGGTCTCGAGCAACGCCGCGCGCCCTTCGTCAAAGCGCAGCGGCGCGTCCTCGTCTCTTAACTTCTTCAGGTAGGGATGCATCGGTCACTCGGCGAGTTTGTTCGGGGTGATTTCGGCAAACATCCAGTGCTCGCCGGTGACCACGTGGTTCTGGCGCACCCACTTCGCGATCGAACCGGCGAAGTCATCGTAGCAAAAGCCATCGCGCGTGCGCACGACATAGCCCTCGCTCGTGTCTGTTTCGACCTCGATCGCGCGGATGGCGTCCTCGTCCCAGATCCCTTCCCACAAGACAGGGACCGTCTCGAGTCCGAGCAGTGCGGTCCACTCGAGCGTTTCGTCCCAGCTCAGGCAGCGGTTGTTCTCATCCCAGACAGAGAAGGTCAGGAAGTAGCTCGAGAGCTCGTCATAACCGACCGAGTGACGCGCGAAGAGGTTCTCTCCGCAGACGCGCCAGTGTGGCGGGATAAGGTGCGCGATTTGTTGGTGGAGCCCCTTGACCCAGGAGCGGGAGGGGTGGTGCCTCGAGTCGAGCGAGCGGGCGTGGATATGGTCGGCGTACATCGTCGTGTTCTCGCCATCCATCTTCTCGGTGACGATGACCTCCTGGCCGTGGAATGCGTCGAAGGTCGAGATCCAGACGTCATCGCTCGAGGCGCCAGGGCTCCACGGGAGGTGGGGCGTGCGCGGGTATTTGTAGTGGTGTGGTGCAGGCATGGCGATCCTCCTTATCGGGTTGGCGCCATCCTGTCTTGTTGTCCCATTTGCTGGCGCGGCGTTAACAACCGCGCGCGCCGAGGATCTATTTCGACAACGCCTCGACCGCCGGGAGGTCTGCCTCGGGGAAGGTGTAGTCGCCAAAATCACTCGGGAGGACCCAGGCCAACTCGGCGTGCTCGCGCGGCGTGGCCGCGCCGCGCACGAGCGCGGCGCGGTATACGTCGAGGATGATCTCTTTGCCGCTGGCGACGCGCGCGCTGCCGCGCGCGATAAAGTCGAGGACCTCGACCTCGATGGCGAGCTCCTCGCGCAGCTCGCGCGCGAGCGCTTGCTCGGGTGTCTCGCCAGCTTCGATCTTCCCGCCCGGGAACTCCCAGAGCAAGGGATTGGCCATCTGCGCGCTGCGTTTGGCGAGCAGGCATCTCCCCTGCGCGTCGAAGATCGCAGCGCCCACGACATGAATTGCAGAATCACTCACCCTGGTTCTCTTCTGCTTCAGGTTTGTTCGCGTCCTCTTTCGCGTCGGGGTTCTTTTTGGCGGGTGGCCCGCGGCGCTCGAGCTTGTCATAGCGCGAAAAGAGCGCGCGCTGGCGGTTCTCGAGCGAGACCTCCTTGCCCTGGATCATCATCACCTCGACGCGCGAGGAGAACTCCAAAGGATCGCCCGACCAGATGACGACGTTGGCGACCTTGCCCTTTTCGAGCGACCCATGGGTCGCTCCGGCGCCCATGGTAGTCGCGGGCGTGAGCGTGATGGCGCGCAGCGCGCTGTCGTAGTCGAGCCCTGCGCGCACGGCGTTGCCTGCGATCTGGCGCAGCTTGCGGACATTGTGTGACTCGAAGGTCGACAAAATCACTGGCACACCTGCCGCTGCGAGCAACGCCGCGTTATCTGCGCGCGAGCCCAGCTCATCGAAGTCCGCCGGGAGGTTGTAGAGCGGGTTCGTGATGACGGGGACTTTGGCCGCTGCGAGCTGGTCTCGTACCATCCAGGCTTCGGCGCCACCCACGATCACGGGGGCGATGTTTTGCTCCTTGGCGAACGCCAGCGCTGCCTCGATGTCTCCCGCGCGATCGACGAGGAACATCACAGGAAGGCCGCGCTCGAAGGTTTTGGAGAGCGCGTCCAGATCGCCCGCTGGGGCGCTCAGGTCGCGGCTTCGCCGCTCGTCGTATTTGGTCTTGTTCTTCTGGTAGAAGCGCGCGTCCTGGTAAACCTGGCGCAGCGTGGCGAGCACGCCGCCGCGCGAGGTCCCGAGCGTGGAGGCCGCGCGCGATCCGAGGCGCATGATCATCGCCACCGATGGCGTCACGGTCGCGGCAAAGACCGCCTCTCCTGCTAGCGAGATGTGCGCGGCCTGCCCTTGAATCACACCCCCATCCGGGATGATCACGACGTCGGTGACGCCCCCTTCGCGCTGGATCGGGATGTTCGCGCTGCGTCGGTTGAACGAGTCTGCTGCCAGGTGCGAGGCGTTGAAATTGCCTGGCCCGGAGCTCGCGTGGCGGGATGCCTTGACCGCCCAGATCTCGACCAACCCCAAGCTTGTGTAGGCGTCGAACAACCCGGGCGTGACGACCTTGCCGCTCGCGTCGATCTTCTTGTAGGCCCCGGGCACCGTGACGGCGCCCGCTTTGCCCACGGCCTCGATCTTACCGTCCGCGCTGATAAGCACGGTGCCTCCCTCGATCACATCGCCCGAGATCGTATGGACGGTGCCCCCTTCGATGGCGACCTGCGCGGTGGCAGAGAGCGTGAAGAGGTTGCAGATCGCGAGGACGAGCAGCGCGAGGATGTTTCTGGAGAGCTTGTTCGAGGTCTTCATTGCTTGCCTCCTTTCTTCGCGTTCTGAGGAACGATGGGGACGTTCACTGGGAGTTGTCCTGCTTCGAAGTCACTCCAGGGGGTCGGGTTTTTGCTCGCGTCGAACTCGCGCACGCCCTCGACCCAGACGATCTCGGCGCTCGCGTAAACGCTCAAGGGGTTCGCCGACCAGACGACCACGTCGGCGCGCTTTCCTTCCTCGAGCGTGCCGGTCACGTCGTCGATGCCGAGCGCCCATGCTGCATTGATCGTGATCCAGCGCAGCGCGTCCTCTTCTGTCACGTCCACGCCAGCGTGTTTTGCTGCCCAGTAAGCCTTTGCGGCCTCCTGGTTCAGGCGCTGGATGTCGATCTCGGAGTCGGAGTGAATGATGGCGCGCGCGCCTGCTTCATCGAGCAGCCCAGCGTTTTGCAAGATCGCGTCGTGCGCCTCGATCTTGAACCCCCACCAATCCGCCCAGGTCGAGACGCTCACGTCCCACTCGGCGAGCACGTCGCGGATCTTGTACGCCTCCACGGCGTGGTGGAAGGAGCGAACCTCGAAGCCGAACTCGTCGGCGAGCTGGAGCACCTGGATCATCTCGTCGGCGCGATAACAGTGCACGTGCACGAGGAGCTCACCGCGCAAGATGCGGACGAGCGTCTCCTGGCCAATGTCGAGCGAGGGCTCCTTTGGCTTCTTGTCTTCCTTGCGGTTTGGATCTTTGGACCACTGCGCGAGCTTCTTGGCGTAGTCATCCCAGGCGTCGCGCGTCTCGGCGGCTTTCTGGAAGGTCTGGCGCCAGACGGCCATGTTGCCCATGCGCGTCGAGGGCTTGCCTCCGCGCGAGCCATAGACACGCTTGGGGTTCTCGCCGCAAGCCATCTTCACGCCACCGGGAGCGCCAGGGAAGCGCATCGCGGCGCTCGAGATGCCAGGGTGAAGTTGCAACGTGGCGGAGCGTCCGCCGATCAGGTTGGCCGATCCTGGCAAGATCTGGAGCGCGGTGATTCCTCCAGCGAGCGCGCGCTGAAAGCCTGGGTCTTGAGGCCAGACACTGTGCTCCGCGTTCACATCTGGGGTCGTGGGCGCGCTCGCTTCATTTCCGTCCGAGTGCGCCTCGACGTTTGGCGTGGGGTAGACGCCAAGGTGCGAGTGCGTGTCGATCAGGCCAGGTGTGATGAACTTGCCGGTGACGTCGATGATCTCGACGCCCTCCTTGACCTCGAGCGGCTCCTTGGAGATGGCCGCGATCTTGCCATCGAGGAGGAGCAGATCTCCTCCCTCGATGCGTTCGCCAGTGGCCGTCCAGATCGTCGCGCCACGCAGCAAGACCTTGTCGACCTCGGAGGCCGTCGGCGCGATATTTCGCGCGCGCCTCTCCTTGGCGTTCGGCCAGTCCGCTGGCGTCGCGATCGAGGTCTCGGTGGGCTTCTTGTCTTCTTTTGTGTTCTTGTCCGTGCACGCGACGAGCGCGAGCACAGCAAGGATGGGCAAGAGGCGATAGGTCACGGGCTCCTCCTCGTCGTCTTCGGTCGAATGAATCGCCGCGGGGGGGGCGGGCGCGGATTTTTTTTAAAAA
>JAYZVO010000133.1:0-4984 GCA_036155555.1 Myxococcota bacterium | reverse complement strand
TCTCCCTTCGCTAGCCGGACACGCCCGGGCTCGATACGCAGTGACCTGCCGGGAGAGTACGCCGCGAAACAGCCGGTGCACCGGCAGCGGCTTTTTCGCGTCGTACTCTCCTGTCTCGCGTCTTCTTTCTGGATCAGAGCTCGAGGATCAGGCGCTTTGCTTTCTTGAAGTTGACCGAGCTGGAGGGGACCATGCGCATGATCGTCCTGCAGATCTTGGCCGCCTCGGTGGGGTTGGTCTTCTTCTTGTTGGCGGCCTGGATGTAGAGGCTGGTTGCCTCGCGCTCGAGCCCGCGCGCCAGATCATTGAGGCTGCCCGCTTTGCCAAGCTTTTGGCCCTGGGTCAGGCTCTTGCGCGCGTTGATGTAGTCCTTCTTCATGAGCTGATCGAGCCCCTTGCCGCCGTAGGCTTCGGCCAACTCGGCGGAGATGGCGTCGCGGTGATGCTTGCCGAGGTTGCCATCGGCGCGGCGAGCTTTCTCCAGCGTCGAGACCGCGCGGCTCCATTGCTTTGCCTTGACCGCCTTGCTGCCCGAGCTCCAGTTGGAGTCGACCGTGCGCACGTCCCCTGCGAGCTTCTTGCCCTTGCTTCCTTGCTTGTCGAAGAAGGACTCGGCGTCGGAGAAGCGCTTGCGCTTGTAGTGGTTGTAGCCTTCCTTGAGGCTCGAGCTGCTCGTGGTGCTCTTCTTGCTGGAGTTGGAGAAGGGGTCGTTAAAGTTGATGTCGTTCCCCTTGGCCTTCTCCTTGGCGGCGAGCTCTTCCTTGCGCTTGATCTCTTCGAGCTCGGCTTTGCGCGTGTCGACGCGCTCCTTGAGCTCGGTGGCGCCAGCGTGGTTGGGCACGAGCTCGAGGATGGCCGCGATCGACTGCTCTGCTTCCTCGAGCTTGTCCTCGGTGATCTGCTGCTGCGCCTGGGCGTAGAGGTTGGTGACCTCGTCGCGGCGCTTGTCCCGATTGAGACGCTGCGCCTCGTCGTAATAGACGCTCTCGCGCGGGATCTTGGCGATGATTCCCAGGACCTTCTCGTCCTCGCCCTCCTTGGCCGCGGCGCTCGCTTCTTTCAGGAGCGCCTGCGAGGCGAGCTCGGACTCGATGCGTTTGATCTGCGCGGTGATGTCGACCTGAGGATCGGACTTGTGCGCGCTCTCGAAGTGCTCGCGCGCCTTCTCCCATTCGCGATTTCGCACCGCCTCCACACCCTGGAGGTAAGACTCGGCCGCCTCGTTCTTCTTTGGCTCGACCGTCTCCACAGGGACATCCACCGGCTCCTGCGTCTTGGTCTCGCCGATGGTCGAGGAGACGACCACGAGGAGGATGCACAATGGGATGCAGAGCGCGCCCGCGAACAACGAGACATTGGTGAAGAAGCGCGTGCTCTGATCGAGTTGCATCGCCACGAGGTTGGTCTTGTCGTCGAACTCGAGCGGGTTCTCCGTGCCAGTCATCGTGACCCCCGCTGCGGGGATCAGGTGCCTGTGTGGCCGCGGCGGCGCGTTCTCGTGTTGGAACTCGAGGATGGTCTTGCCGACCTCGATCCGGTCGCCGTGAAAGAGGGAGGCTTCTCGGATCGGCGCGTTGTTCAAGAGCGTGCCGTTGGCCGACTCCATATCGCGGATCATGAACGAGTCATCCGAGTTCTTGATCAACTCGAAGTGCGTCCTGCTCATCGCGATGTCCGCGATCATCACCGAGCTGTTCTCGCCACGACCGACCGTCACGCGCAAGCCATTGACGAAGTACTCCTGGCCTGCGGTCGGGCCTTCGATCGCGCGCAGCTTGGGCGCGATCAGGTCGCGCTCGAACGGGCTCTGGATGAGCTCGGTCTTCTGCGCGGTGAACTCGTCGTCGAAGTCATCGACGGGCGCGGCCTCGGCTGCGGGCGCGTATTGCGGCTGCTGAGGCTGGGGTTGAGATGGCTGCGCCTGGAACGCGGGCTGTTGCTGTTGGTAAGGGTTCTGCGGCTGCGCTTGAGGTTGCTGCGCTTGCAGCGGCTGCTGTGGTTGCTGGATCTCGAAGCGTGGCTTCGCGTTCTGCCCGATGCCATCGAGGCCGGGCGCCTCTGGCGCGGGGCCAACGCTCGAGTTAAAGACCTGCGTCGCGCCGTCTTCTTCGAAGTCGTTGTTCTGGATCTCGACGGGCGCCTCTCGGCTCATGCCGAGCTTGCTGAGGATCTCTGCGCGATCCATGTCGATCGCGGTGTGGTCCTCCTCTTCCTCGACGACCGAGACCTCGTCCATGCTCAGGACCTGAGCGTCCTCGGACTGGGTGTGCTCGTCCAGGCCCACGGGCGCGTCGGTCACCCCGTGGAAATCATTGGTCGCCGCTTCGTCTGCCGCTGGCACGGAGGACGCGCCGAAGTTGCCGCCACCTCCTCCCATGAATGGGTTGCGGTTGCCGGTCGCCGCGGGCGGCGTGACGCTGACGTTCGGCGCAGGTTCGATATTTGGAGAAGGATCGAAGCCAGGGGAGGGCTCGAGCGCGTCGAGCACATCCTCCGGGTTGACGACCTGTGTGGGAGAGTCGTCCTGTTCTTCTTCCTCATCCTCTTCGAAGTCTTCGGGGTAAGCCTCTTCCGTGTCCGGGGTCGGATCAATGGCCGGGTCAGCTGAAGCGCTCGCTTCGCTCCACTCGGGCTCCATGTTCTCCCAGCTCGGATCGATGTGCCCGGCAGCGAGCACATCGGTCGATGGCCCATTGTCACCGTCGTCGGCTTCTTCGATCTGTTCGGGATCGCCAAAGATGTGTGACGCGGACTCCTGAGAGATCAGCTGCGGGCCAGCGGCGACTGCCGGGGCGGGGAGGTCAGGATCGTAGGCGCTCACACCTGATGTACGCGCAGGCAGCGCCTCGATCTCCTCTTGCGTGATCGGGCCCTCGTCCACCACGGCCTGGAGCTCTTCCTCGGTCGGAGGCGCGTCCTGACCAGGAGCTGGTGTGGGCTGCGGTGCCTGGCTCGCACCGAACGTGGGCGCGATCCTCCCTGGAAGGGGCGCGTCTTCTGCTGGGGCTGGAGCGCTCGGCTCCGGCGCAGAGACCGCGTGCATGCGCTGGGTGCCGGTTCCTCCCTTCTTGCTAAAGAGAGAAGGAAGCGCGGGTCCCTTCGGAGCTTCTGGAGCTTCATCTCGGCGATTGTCTGGAGCGGGCCGCTTGACCGCGGGCATGTTACCCGTGGTCAAAGGACGCTTGGCCGAGAAGAGTTTGGGGATCGCTGGCCCCGACTTCTCGGCGCTCTCTCCCCCATCGCCGACCTTGTTGTTTCCTTGCTCGTCGTTCAACGATTTGTCTCGAGCTTCATGTCCCTGAACACACCCTCACACCGCTCCTGTGGCGGCTGTGGTTTGTCGGGATCACCGAAACCTCCATCTTTGTTCGCCAGAACACATCGCGTCGATGTTGTTTCTGGCGCACGCGTGAGGTGGCTCTTTTCGCGTACCGGGTGGTGACACCGCTGAGCAAGAATACTGTCACCCCCCGATGGCGTCAAGTTGACGCGAGGTGCGGCGCGAGGCTGGCGTCCCATGCTCACCTCCACTACTCTTGCTTGCGTTTCGATGGCCCTGTTTTCTGCTGTGGTAGAGGCTGCTGTGTTCGATGCTCTCGACAGGCGCTCGTTGCGCGACAAGCTGATCCTGGCTTTCCTCCTCCCCACGCTCCTGCTCGTGGCGCTCAATGGTGCCATGACCTACTGGGTCGCAAGAGGTGGCCTCGAGGAAGAACTCGGCGCGCGCCTTATCGCCATCGGGCAAACACTCGCCGCTGAACTCTCCGGCGGCGTCGAGGCTGGCCAGCTCGCGCGCATGGACGAGTCCAAGGTCCGCACCCGCGATCGCCTTCGCCATCGCCTCGAAGCGATCCGCGCACAGACCGGCGCGCGCAGACTCTTCCTCTTCGATCCTTCGCTAAAGAGCCTCGTCGACACCCGCGAGGATGTCTCCTTCGGGCAAAAGCTCTTCACCCTGGAGGCCGATCGCTTCGAGCTCGAGCGCGTCCTCGAGAACGGAGAGTCCACTACCAGCGTCCTCTTTAGCGACGAGGATGGGACGCGCTACAAGACCGCCTATGTTCCGATCTTGCTCCAGCCCGAGGATGGGCAAGCAGAGCCCGAGGTCGTCGCCGCGCTCGGCGTCGAGGCGTCTGCCTCCTTCTTTGACCTGCTCACAGATTTCGCCAGCGGGTTGTTTGTCCTCGGACTCTTCGGGCTCGTGCTCGTGATCCTTGTCGGCGTCTTCTTCGCCAGGCGCCTCGTGCAACCTGTCAACGAGCTCGTGATCGCTGCGAAGAGCCTCGGTGAAGGCGCGCTCGACGAGCCGATCATCTCCGCTGACATGCTCGAGCGCAGCCGCGGCGGCGACGAGCTCGCCTCCCTGCGCGTCTCCTTCGAGGAGATGCGCCGCGCCATCCTCGGCAGAGATCGCCAGATGCAGATGATGCTCTCCGGGATCGCGCACGAGGTCCGAAACCCACTCGGCGGGATGGAGCTCTTCTGTGGTTTGCTCCGAGAGGATCTGGAGTGGGATGATCCTGTCGATGAGGACAAGATCGAGAAGGTCGACCGCATCCAGCGCGAGCTCAATTACTTGAACAAGGTCGTCACCGATTTCCTCGACTTCGCCAGACACCGCCCCCTGGAGCTCGAGCGCTTCGACGCCGCCGCGCTCGCCGAGGAGATCCGAAACCTGCTCGCCAACGACGCGCTCGAACATGGCTGCGAGCTCGTGCTCGACCTGGAAGAGGTCGAAGGGGAAGGGGAAGAGGGCGCGGCGGCGCTCGAGCTCTCGGCGGATCGCGAGCGCTTGCGCCGCGCCATCATCAACACCGTGCGCAACGCGTGGCAGGCATCTCCTGATGGGGGCGCCATCACGCGACCCGTGATGGCGCCCACGCCGACCGAGCGCGTCAACGAGATCAAAGATCAGGGCTCGGGCCTCCCCGAAGAGAAGCTCCCCGAGTTCCACACCCCCTTCTTCACCCCCACGGAGAAGGGG
>JAYZVO010000132.1:0-23214 GCA_036155555.1 Myxococcota bacterium | reverse complement strand
ACTCCGGCGGTTGGACTCGAACCAACGACCGAGCGGTTAACAGCCGCTTGCTCTACCGACTGAGCTACGCCGGAATATCCGCTGTGGTCTCCCTCAGCGGAGGGAGAAGATGCAGTCTTCTCTCACTCTCGTCAAGTGATTTATCGATGCGACGCTCGAAAAATCCAGCCGTTCGTGGCGCGAAACCACAGGAAAACATCATGATCCCATTTACCTCCGGCCCACTTTCTTGTACAAGCGTACAAGAGGCAATCGAACGATGTTGGAGGGAAGAGATGGCGAACAAAATGAATCGGGAAAAAACGACGAGAAATCTTCTCCTCACGCTGATGCTCTCGAGCCTTGTCATGTCGATGGCCTCGGGGTGTGGCGAACACATCGTCTCGACCACCGGATGCCCTGGAGGCGTCTGCGTCGAGGATGACTCGGACATGGGCTGGGATCTCTTTGACAGCGGGCAGGACACCCCAGACTTTTCAGGCGATCGACCTGACATGGACGAGCCATGGGACGAGGGCTTCGCAGACTTCGGGCAAGAAGAGGCAGATCTTGGCTTCGAGCCAGGACCTGAAGATATGGGGCCTCGGGAAGAGGTCGACCAGGGCATGCCGCCTGCGCCAGAGGATATGGGCAGCGAGCCGATGCCTCCTCCTCCAAAGGATATGGGCTCGACGCCACCACCGCCGCCCCAGTCATTTATCATCCGCTTCGCGACCTACAACGTGCGCACCTCCAACCTGAACAACAGCGCGTGGGGAGATACGCACGTCGGGTGGGATGGCAACGACGCGGCGCGCATGAGGAAAGCCGCCGACACCATCGCCGGGCAACGCCTGACGGTGGTCGCCGCGCAGGAGATGCGCGCCAAGGAGCGCCGCGAGGTCTTGACGCGGCTCAAAAATGCTCACAATCAGAACTGGGGGCACACGACGCAAAAGCAGGGCGCGGATGACACCTTCGTCCTGTTCGACAAGTCCGTCTGGAAGCTCATCCGCCAGGAGCACTACAAGATCCCCTTGCAGCCAGGGTTGCGCGATCGCTATCAAGTCGGCGCGCTCCTCGAGCACAAGGCGACCAAGCGCAGGATCTGGGTCTACAGCGTGCACTTCGCCGCGGGCGGCTCGAGCGGCGCGAACGCACGAGAGGTAGGCGCGCGGCGCACCATGCAATCGATCAAGAATCGCGCCGCCTCCAAGAACCTGCCATTTATCCTGGGCGGAGACTTCAACGCCGTGGCCTCGAGCCCCGTGGGGAGGATCTTTCGCAACTCCGGGTTTATGCGCTACACGCGAGAAATCGCAGACAAGAAGGTCAACAACGGTTGCAAAACCTTCAATGGTCAGGCAGGTACGGCGGGGAAACAAGCCTGCCCCGGTGGCGCCGCGAGCCACATCGATCATGTGTGGGTGGGCAAGATGAGGATGAAGGTCAAGACCTACAAGGTCGTCGCCAACACGACGACCTCTCAGGCATCCGACCACAACCCGGTGGTGACCATCCTCGAGCAACCTTGAACGCCTCGAGCACAAGCCAAAGACACCTATGAAACTCAAAGTTCTCGTGACCCCGCTGACCCAGGGAGCCTACTTCGCCGAACACCTCGACGTGGCGCGCGAAGAGATCCGCATGCTTACCGGACAACATGACGCCGAGCTCGAGTTCGAGCGCTTTGGCAACCTCGACTTCCTGTTGCTCGATCTCCCGGAGGAGAAGCTCTCGAGGTTGGCGCGCGCTTCCTGCGTGCAGGGCATCTTTCAGGAGATGGAGAGCGCCCTCTCACCGCTGGCGCTCGGGAGTAATTACCTGCTCCACGATGAGTTTGTCAGCGGCCACAAGTACCGAGGCAAGACAAACGAGCTGGTCACGCAGCTTGGCATCAACGCAGCGATCGCCTTCTGCAAGCGAAAGAAGAAGCCGACCACCTTGCTCGACCCGATGGCAGGACGCGGCACGACGCTCTTGTGGGCGACGCGCTACGGGCTCAACTCGCGCGGGATCGAGCTCGATGTCACCGCGCTCGATGACCTCCACCGCCACATCAAGCGCCAGACCAAGCTCCACCGCATAAAGCACACGCACACCTCCGGGTACGTCGGCAAGAAGCACACCGGAAACCGCGGGAAGTTCCAGCGCTACGAGTTCGAGGACAGGTACCTCCAGTTGATTTGCGGTGATAGCAGCAAGGCGCCAGAGCTGCTCGGCGAGCAACGCTTCGATCTGCTCGTGACCGACCTCCCCTATGGGGTGCAGCACCATGGCGAGAACAGGCGCAATCCGGTCGATACGATCGCCGCCTGCGCCCCGGCCTGGGTCGAGAGCATGCGCGAAGGTGGCGCGATGGTGCTGATCTTTAACACCTACCAGCCCTCGCGCGACGCGCTCATCGAGATCTTCTCGGAGCTTGGCTGCACGCCCGAAGCGTTCAGCGTGCCGCACCGCATGAGCGAGTCGATCGTGCGCGATCTGGTCGTCTTCACGCGCTGAACCTTTCCTGCGCGACCGTCGGTTGCCGAGGGAGAGCGCGCGGGGGGCGAATTTTTGATACCCGGATCGCTCCCCGAAAACCGGCGGCAAAAATTCGCCCCCCGCGCGCTCTCCCGCGCCGCAAGCCGCTGATCTCATCCTCCCCAAAATCAATCGGCGTCAGTGACGCGACCTCTCGAGTTGTTTTATCGTATAACGACCATCGGGGTTCTGGCGCGCGCGGAAAAAGTCACCAAAATTAAACCTGTAGAAGGCACCCAGATAACCCATCTCAGGGAACGAGATGCGCTCGAGGTTTGGTGACATGGAACAGTCCTTACAAACAAACACCCAGACACGTTCACTGGACGAAGCGTTGACGCAATGCTTCGCGTTGACGGGGGAGCCCGCGAGGAGCAGCCGAGAGATGGCGCGGCATCGACGCACGTGGCGCGCCTTGTGTGAGGCGCTCGAGGGAGTAACGTTTGATCGCGAGAAGCAGCGCACCATCCTCCCGATGCTCGAGAGGGCTGTGCGACATATCGACGCCGAGGTCCGCGTCTCGCACCCCTCCTGGTGGGAGCGCTCCGCGAGCGGCACCCCGGAGCCTCGCCACGAGCTCGCCGCGCAGCTCCGCGTGCATGGCTGTCACTGGACCACGCAATCGCTGACAAACCTCGTCGAAGATCCTCACCTCCGCAACCTCGAGGTCTTGCGCATCGAGGACGCCGCGCTCTCGGATCGCGCCATCGACATCCTCCTGCGCGCGCCATGGATAAAGAACCTGCGCGAGCTCTACCTCGGCCGCAACCTGATCGGAGATCAGGGGCTCGAGAAGCTCGCCAGCTCACAAGCGCTCCCCAGGCTCGAGGTGTTGTCACTGGCAGGCAACCAGATCAATGACACGGGCGTGTTGGCGATGCTCGACAGGCACACCTTGCGCTCGCTTCGCGCGCTCTACTTGGATGACAACGCGCTGGGGGATGCGAGCGTCGAGGCGCTGGCGATCTCTGCGATGGGCAGGCGCCTGGAACAGCTCGGGCTCTCGGGCAACAAACACATCACACAAAAGAGCTTCGACATCCTGCGCGCGCGCCTCGAGGTCGGGCTCCCCGCGCTCGAGCAAGTCCACCTGCTCTCGTGTGGAGATGGCACCAACGATGACAGCGCGCTTTGTTTGATGAGGGATGTGAGGCGTCTGGCCAAGGAACGCGCGATCTCCTAGGGTGTCTCGGGTGCGACGGGAAAAGCAACCACCTCCACCCACGAGTCCGTTCCATGCTCATCATCTGCCCCACGCCGATCGGCAACCTCGACGATCTGAGCATCCGCCAGCGCGAGGCGCTCTCGACGGCAGACATCATCGCCTGCGAAGACACGCGTCACACCGGGAAGTTGCTCGAGCTGCTCGAGATCAATGATCCTGCCCCGAAGCTCATCAGCTACCACGAGCACAACGCGCTCGAGCGCGCCGCGCAGCTCGCCAACGAGGTCTCACAGGGCAAGAAAGTGGTGCTCGTCTCGGACGCCGGGACCCCCACCATCTCGGACCCAGGCTACCGTCTGGTCTCAGAATGCATGCGCCGCGAACTCGAGATCACGGCGCTCCCTGGCCCTGTCGCGGGCATTGTCGCCTTGAGCGCCTCCGGGCTCCCCACCGATCGCTTCTTCTTCGAGGGATTCTTGCCCGCGCGCGCGAATGCCAGAAAAGAGCGCCTCGGCGTGCTGCGCCAGCTCGGCGTGACGACGATCCTCTACGAATCACCGCACAGGCTGGTCAAGATGATGGAGGATGTGGTCGAGGTCTTTGGCGAGGATCACCCGGTGTGCGTGGGGCGAGAGCTGACCAAGAAGTATGAAGAGTACCTGAGGGGGTTCGCGGGGGCTGTTCGGGAGGAGCTGGCAGGTCGCGATAAGCTCCGCGGTGAGTTTGTCGTGATTTTGGCGCCTGTGGATCTGGATGTATTGCGCGAGCGCCTCGAGGGCGATCGCCTGGAGGCACGCATCCTGGAGCTGCTCGAGAGCGGCATGCGCACGCGTCAAATCCGCGACGCGCTCGCGCCATCGACCTCGCTGCCAAGCTCGGAGCTCTACGAGTTGATCGAATCACTCAAGCGCTAAACAAAAAACAACATCCCTGGTTACAGGTCCTCGAGTTCTCACTCAGGACGAGCTCTTGTTCTTCGAGACCTTGGCGCCACGGCGGCGTTCGATGCGTTCGATCTCGCGCTGCCGCTCGCGCTGGAACTCGATCTCTTCCTTGAGCTTTCGCCAGCTATCGACGCGCTCTGCCTCGATCTCGCCATCCTCGATCGCGCGCTTTACAGCGCACCCGACCTCGGACTCGTGCGAGCAATCTCGAAACTTGCACTCCGCGCCGAGCCGCTCGATCTCGGGGAAGGCTTCGAGCGCCGACTCATCGGCTTGCCACAACCCGAGCTCGCGCATGCCGGGGGTATCCACCAACAACCCGCCCGATGGCAGCACCACCAACTGACGCGTGGTGGTGGTATGGCGCCCCTTCCCATCCTGCTCGCGCACCGCGCCGGTGGCCTGCACTTGCTCGCCGTGGAGTTCGTTGATCAAGGTCGACTTCCCGACGCCCGAGGAGCCGATCAGCGCGATGGTGTGCCCTGGCTCGAGGTATGCTTCGAGCGCGGAGATGCCTCGGCCATCCTTCATGCTCGTGACAACGCAGTCGACCTCGGGCGCGATCTGCGCGATCTGCTCGCGCACGCGCTCTTGCAATGACTCGTCGACGAGATCCGCCTTGTTCAGGATCACCACAGGCGTGGCGCCGCTCTCCTCGACCAAGGCGAGGTAGCGCTCGACGCGGCGCACATTGAACTCCTGGTGGATGGCGCAGGTCACGAAGATGGTGTCGATGTTCGCGGCGATGACCTGTGGGCGCGTTTGCTCCCCTGCCGCCTGGCGCACGAGCAAACTTCGTCGCTCCAACCTGCGCCAGAGGCGCACGCCCTCTTCATCATCTGCCGCGCCAGTAAACTCGACGATCACCCAATCACCCACGGTGGGGATCTCGGTACGCGACTTGGCGCGATGAAACATCGCGCCCCTGGCGAGCGCCCAGACGACCCGATCACCGAGGTGAACGAGGAACCTCTTTCGGAACGCCTCGACGATCCTGCCAGGTTGCCCGCGCTTCCTGTCTTTCGCGCTCAATTGCTCGGCAAAGAACGTATCCCAACCCAGCTCGACGAGCCGCTCATCTCTCTCTTTCACGATGCTCCCAGCCTCGCATTCAACCACCGCGCGACTCGAACAGCGCGCGCCGGGGCAAACTAACCGCAAAGGACCACTCGCCGTCAAGCGCTCCGAAGCGCTTGCCCTCGACGAGGGCATATGCCAACTTCTCTGCTTTCCAGCGAACATGGCGCCACTGAAAATGCCAGATAAGGATATTGTCGATGAGTGAAGAAGAAGTCACGAGCAAGGATGAGGAGCTCGAAGCGAGCGAAGAACCGACCGAGGAAGAGGCAGGCAAATCGCCGAGCATCGAGGAGAGCGCGAAGGGAGAAGAGAGCGCGCTGGTGCGCTTCTTCCTCAAGATCGCCCAGGTCGGCAACAAGCTCCCCGATCCGCTGACGCTGTTCGTGATTCTGGGGGTCATCGTGATCCTGCTGTCGGTGATCTTCGATGGGACATCCGCCATCGTGACGCAACGCGATGGCAGCGAAAAGGAGATGATGGTCGGCAGCTTGCTCAGCGTCGAAGGGATTCGCTGGATGCTGACCTCGGCGGTGGACAACTTCATCAACTTCGCGCCGCTCGGACCGGTGCTCGCGGTGATGATCGGGATCGGCGTCGCGGAGCGAACCAACTTCATCTCCATGGGGCTAAAGATCCTCGTGCGCAGCGTGCCGCCATCCTTTCTGACGGCGACGTTGGTATTTGCGGGCGTGATGAGTTCGCTCGTGGCGGACGCGGGGTATGTGGTGCTGACGCCGCTTGGCGCGGTGTTGTTTGCTGGCCTGGGGCGGCACCCGCTCGTGGGGCTCGCGGCGGCGTTCGCGGGCGTCTCTGGAGGTTACAGCGCGAACCTCTTGATCACCGGCCTCGATCCCTTGCTCGCCGACCTCACCATGGCCGCGGCAAAGACCGTGGACCCAGCCTACGCGGCAAACATCAACCCGACCTGCAACTACTACTTCATGGTGGCGTCGGTGTTTCTGATCACAGTGATCGGCACCGCGGTGACCAAATATGTGGTCGAGCCAATGCTCGGGACCTGGGACCCGGCGGACTCGGACATGGAGGAGTTGCCAAAGCAGGACGCGCCGACCGCCGAGGAAAAACGCGCCTTCGGCATCTCGATCGCAGTGATGGGGGTTGTTGGCGGCATTATCGCGGCGATGACGTTGATTCCAGGCGGGCCGCTGATGGTCGATGTCCCGGCAGGCAAGCCCGCTGTCAGCGGCCTCGCGCCGCTGTTCGACTCGATCGAGGTCCTGATCACGGTCCTCTTTATCATCCCCGGCGTGGTCTATGGCATCTTGACAGGAAAGGTGAGGAACGACCGCGACGTGGCCAAAATGGCGAGCGCGGCGATGGCGGCCATGGGCGCCTACATCGTGTTGGCGTTTGTCGCAGGTCAGTTCGTCGCTTACTTCAACCACACCAACCTCGGCACGATCCTGGCGTTCAACGGCGCACAGTTCATCAAGAGCCTGGGGTTGCAAAGTTACGTGCTGCTGATCGCGTTCATCATCATCTCGTCGATCATGAACCTGTTCGTGGGCTCGGCCTCGGCAAAGTGGGCGTTTATGGCGCCGATTTTTGTGCCGATGCTTATGCTCAGTGGGCTCTCGCCAGAGCTCGTGCAGGCGGGGTATCGCGTCGGAGACTCGGTCACCAACATCATCACGCCGCTGATGCCCTACTTGCCGATTATCATCGTCTTCGCGCAGAAGTATGACCGCAAGGCGGGCCTGGGCACGTTGATTTCTGCCATGCTCCCCTACTCCATCGCGTTTGCTCTTGGTTGGAGCGTGCTGCTCGCGATCTGGCTCGGCTTCGACATCCCGCTCGGCCCGGGCGTCTCGAGTTTCTACGAGGCGGTCGTCGCCAAATAAGCGTCGCGATTTCAAATCGCTGATTCGCGATGAACTCCAGACTAAGCTAAGGTGTGGTGGAGAGGTCCTCCATCACAACCCTGTCCTCCAGGGAACCCTTCTCTTGTCCGAGCAATAAAGCGCGGGCAAAGAGCCACGAGGTTGTTTCTATGCTCTTGTTGCCACGTCCCCATTACCAGAGCGCATCAGCGCTTGTTCTGCTGACGTTGATTGTCACACTCCTCACGCAAGGTTGCATCGCGCAGCCTTCCGGGACCTCCTCACCGACTGGTGGAGACGACATGGGCCCTGCTGATATGCAAGGCGCCACAGGAGACCAGGGACCTGCGCTCGATGATGGCGGCGACACACCCGATATGGCCACGCCAGCGGACATGACCACTCCACCGGATATGCCCGGCGAGGATATGAAAGAGGAGTGCACGCCCGCGACCGAGGCCGAGCTCTGCGAGGCGCTCCTCGCGCAAGGACAGTGCCTCCCAGAGGGGACAAAGCAAGATGGTTGCGGAGGCACGATCACCATCTCGTGTTCTTGCGAAGATGCTTCGATGGACTGCAACTCGACAGGGAACGGAGAATACGTCTGCCAGGAGTGCACGGGCGAGGATGACACGACGCTGTGTCAGATCGCAGGCGCGAACTGTGGGAATATCACTGTAGAAGATCGCTGCCTCCTCGAGCGCACGATCAACTGCGGCACCTGTAGTGACGGTGAAACATGCGATGGCAACATCTGCGCGTGCACACCCGAGTCCGACGAGCGCTTTTGCGAATTCGGTGGTCCGAATAACACCCCAGCTCAGTGCGGAGAGGTCACGCGCAGGGACAACTGCGGCGTCACTCGCACGGTGGACTGCGGCACATGTGCGCCAGAGAACGGCACCTGCACGTCCGATTACACATGCAGCCTTGGCTGTCAGGTCGAATCAGACAGTGCCTTCTGCGCGCGACTCGCGGGGCCTGACGGAAAGAACGCCGTGCTTTGCGGCACGCACACCGCGCCCAGCGTAAACTGCCCGGACATCATGATGACGGTCACGTGCGGCGAGCCATCGGACTGCGACGCTGGTGGTGGCGCGCTCTGTTGCGAGAGCGCCCAGGGGTGCGGCTCGGATCTCAACACGTGCGTCTGCCAGAACACGATGCCATCGCCCGCGTGCACCGAAGGCGCCGACCGCAAGTGTGGCAACATCACCAACGCGTGTGGGGAAGCGGTCTCTTGCTCGTGTGAACCGAACGAGGTGTGTGACACCACCACGAGCTTGTGTTGCGTGCCTGAGTCAGACCAGGACCTCTGTGACGCTTTCCATGGCACCAATGGCCCCTCAGCTTGTGGAGGCATCACGGTCACGGACAGTTGCAACAAGGTCCGAACGATCAGTTGCGGAGGATGTGGCGCGGACGAATCATGCAACAGCAATCGGTGTGAATGCGATCCTGTCTCATGCAATGGCGCGCAGTGCGGCACCATCTCCAACGCTTGCGGCAACACGACCCCATCATGCGGGACTTGCAACGCGACCGAGAGTTGCCAGGCAAACACCTGCGTCTGCACGCCAGAGTCGGACGCCGAGCTCTGCATGCAAGCGAGCCACGCATGTGGCGACGCGACGGTCACGGACAAGTGCGGCATGGCGCGAACGGTCAACTGCGGCGAGTGCACCGGGTATGACTCCTGCGTGTCGGGCGCGCAGAATGCATGTCAGATCATCAGCGTACAACAACCAACCGCGACGGCGAGCCAGGCGTTTGGCTTCTCGGTGGATATTCAGGGAAACATGGCCGTCGTCGGGGCGACCCCTCGCGTCAGGAGCACGAACTCACCGGTAGCGCGCGCGTATCGTCTGAACAACGACGCGAACAATGCGTGGGGTTCGGTGACGCAACTGACCCGGCCAGCGGGCAACTCGCACGATAACTTCGGTTACAGCGTCGGCGTCAGTGAGACAGGCATCATCGTCGGCTCACCGAACCTGACGACGCAAACGTTGAGCACGAGCAACCAGGGCTACACGGTCTATTACCCGACCACCACGCAAGCCCCGAAATCCACCATGCAGAGCGCCAACCTCGCGGGCGAAGGGACGAGCGTCGCGATCGTCGTCGGGCCGAGCGGCACGATCTCGAGCAGTGTTTCAGGCGCGCCGCTGGTGCCGCCGCTCAGCTCGGTCGATGGTTACGCGATCACGAGGTTGCAAGACGCGGCTGGAGGTTGGGCAGATCATGCAAATGGCAGGATCACGACATCAGCGTCCTCCTCACGTATGGGCGCGAGCGTGGCGATCACACCGACGGTCCTCGCGGTCGGGCTTCCAGGTACGGATCAGGTCATCGTCTACACGCGAAGCGTCTTCACAAACAGCTGGCAGACCAACAACGCGATCACCATCACGCGCGGGCTGACGAACCTGGAGTTTGGTGCGCGCGTCGCGCTCTCCAAGGATGGAAAGTACCTCGCGGTCTCGGCGCTCCCGAGCTCCGCTTCGGCTGAAGAGCAGCAGGTTTCGAGCGAGGTCTACATCTACGAAATCGACACGACCACGCGTCAACAAACGCTCGAGCGCACGCTCACGGGCAATGCAAGCGCGACGTTCGGCACGAGCATCGCGATCAGCCGTGGAGGATCGGACTCGATCCTCTTTGTGGGAGATCCAGGGAAGTCGTTCTCGAACGCTGGCGCGGTCCTCGTCTACGAATACCAGACGGCGGGGAACACATGGCCATCATCCCCTCAGGCCACGATCGCGCCCTCGGTGTTGACTGCGGGTGATTTCTTTGGCTACGCGGTGGCCGCCGATGACAACCGCCTGATCGTCGGCGCTCCAGGCACCACCGTGAACAACCTCTCGCAAGCGGGCAAAGCCTACATCTTCACGATCCGCTGACCCCGGCGCAGGCGCTCTCACGAATCAAGAGCCACTCGCCGTCGCCTGCTACCGCGCCGAGCAAAACCGAGCAAGGCGACGGCGAGGCCAAAGAAGATCATCGACCTGTGCCCAGGTCGATGAGAACCATCGCCGACGCTGGCGCAACCAATACCGCTCCCTGGCGTGCCAGGGCAGGTCCTGGCCTCATTGTCCCATTGCTGCGAATAAAGATAAAAAGACTCGGTATGGGTCTCATGATCTTCACTCAACATGAACTGAGGGAACTGCTCGAGACAACCTGTCGGCACACACCGCGGTGATGAGGAGACCTTCTGCCCTGTCACGTCCGTCACGTGGAGTGTCATGCAGGGGTAATCCATCGGGTCGAGCCCCGATGTCTCTGCTGAAATGATGCCATGAGGCCGAGGACCCACCCCCCAATCATACGAGATCAGCTTCTCACTTATCACACCTGGGGCGCCATCGAAGTGAAGCTCGAGCTCATACAAGAACGGTCGAGGAACCAATGGCTCATCGACAAACGCGACAAACTGTCTGTCCGATGCCTTTTTCCCACAATCATCTGCCGGGAGCTCCTGGTCGGAAACAAAGTAGCGCAAGTTCTCGATGCCAGGCGCAGGTTCGAGCGACTCACCCTCGCCAGTGGTAAACGACCACGACGATGGCGAATCACTGCCTGAGATGTTGACCGTCACGGTGTACGTCGTTCGAGGAAGCAAAAGCTCTCGAGGCGTCAACATCACCCAAACGCCGTCGGAAAAATCTTCGATATCGACCTCGACATCCTCGCCATCAGGACCCCGCACTGTCACGTCCCAGGGATTTCCCCTGTGGGAGACCGCAAACCAGATCTGGGTGTCGGTCGGGGCGGGCACGGCCGCCTCTCGATCATCGGGAATCGGCCACGCGATAACCCAGAGAGAAGGAGGACCGAACACGCACGCGGTCGCAGAGGTTGTCGTGAAGAGCGCGAGGGAACAAGCAAAGACGCAAAGGAACTTCTTCATAAACGAGACCTTCGAAAACGCGCGGGTGTGCTCGAAACGAACCAAATTGGCGCCCCGGATTCTTGCCACCAGCGCATATGAAATGGATGCATATAAATAAATCGGAACTCGAGGTTACACGCAGGAAAGAACAAGTTCAAAGCAAAGTCCAACCAACGCATCGGCAGGTTGACACTCGAAAGAAAACGCCCGAAGTGCTTTGCACTTCGGGCGTTTCTGCTCATCACCGTTATGGAAGGATCTGGAGGATGTGGATCAGTTCAAATCACTGGCGTCTCGCACGCAGATGATGTTCCCGGAGAAATCGCGGAACGCCATCGGGCCGATAAGCGAGGTGTAGGTCATCCCGACGGTGGGCTGCGCGAAGTCGAACAGGATGTCATCGATATACAAGCCACCTCCTGCCAGCTCGACCTCATGGAACTGCGTGAAGCTCGCCGTCGAGGTCACGTTGACGTTGTTGACCTGAACCAGGACCCCTTCAAATGGCGAGAGCGCGCCACCAGTATAGACCGCATCCTGGAGGGTCAAAAGTACTGGCGCAGGTGATGCGCCGCCCATGAGCGTGGTCACCACCGGGTTCGAGAGCTGCGTGCTGCCTCGGAACACGCTGACGGTGCCATCGACGCGCACCAGATCGCCACGGGTCGGCAGCGGCGAGAGCGTGCGCGTGAAGACAAACACCCCCGACTCGTTGACCCCCTGATAGTCAGGTTGACCGCTCAACACCTGGATAAAGAACCCATCGTCTCCAGCGCCAGTCACGGTCCCCTCCACTGTGACCTGTTGTCCGACGGGGATCTGGCCTCGGCGCACATCATAGATGGTGACAGGGCACGCAGAGTTGTTGGGGTTTGGCGCGTTCGGGCACTGATCGCACACATCTCCCGTGCCATCGTTGTCCGCATCGGTTTGGTTGACGTTGGCATCGAACGGGCAGTTATCCTGAGCATTCGGGACGCCATCACTGTCGCGATCGTTCGGATCGAACATGGGGCACATCGAACCAGGCCCGCTCAACGGGCAGACATCACAGACATCACCGGCGTTATCCTGATCGACGTCGGCTTGAACGCCATTGTCGAGGGGCCGCGCGGCGTTGAATCGATCAGGGCAGTTGTCTTGCGCGTCTGCGATTCCATCACCGTCCGCATCTGCCATGGTCGCCAACCCCGTAAACTCGTTCGGCCTCGCCGGCAAGCAGCTCGGCTCGGAGACTGGCGTACCGCACGCGAACAGCGGGTACGTCGAGCTAAAGAACTGGTCGATTTGCGCCAGCGTCAGGCCAGTATCGCGCACGGCGCAGAGCGCGCGTTGCGCGCCACACACGGCGAACGTCTCGCACTGGGTTTGGCTCGTCGAGACGAGCGCGTCGATCAACGCAGGTTCACCGAAGATCGCCTCTCCGCCACGCAACACGAGCGCCACATCACCGACGTTCGCCTCGAGCACCGCGCGCCAATCAGATGCTCCCTGCGGCGCAAAGATCGCGATGTCCGCGATATAGCCAGGCGTCAATGCCCCGAGCCGATCACCCACCCCGAGCGCCTCGGCGGAACCTCGTGTGGCCATTGCCCAGAGCTCCTCGTCTGTGAATGCGCCCGAGAGGTTGTTTTGGTTGTACTGGTCGGCGCAGGCGAGCTCGCGCAACATGTTCATCGAGCCGGAAACGATCCAGTCCGTCCCCATACCAATGGTCACACCAAAACGTCGGTAGCTGATCACATCCGCGGTGTGTCCATACAGACCGATGTTCGAGCGTGGAGACCAGACGAGCTTGCCCTGCTCTGCTCCAAGTTGTGCGATATCCGAGGTTGTCAGGCCGACGCCGTGGACGATCGAGGTGTTGGTGGTGATAAGGTCTTGCCCACCAGGAGCACCATTGAGACACCCGAACTCGTTGCGCGCCTCGGCGTCGACGCCTTCCGCGACGTGTGGGAGGTAGATGGTGTTGTTGAGGACTGATGCTGGCGCATAGTTTGGATAGTTGCACCCGGAGGATACGAGGGCCCCCGAGGAATCCCCGAGCGGGAAGGTGTCATACTCGACGGTCACGCCAGTCAGGCCACCGTTCGCGTTGGTGCGATCGAGGTTTCGCACGAAGCCATCCACACCACCAGAACCTGCCATCGAGGTCGTCCCCGCGAGCAAGTGACGCAGCTCGGAGAAGAGGACAGCCTCGGTCGAAGAGTTCGAGCCAGCGGTGCTGATCTCTGTCTTCCCGCGAAGCCCTCGTCGCCAATCGTGCCTGTGATTGTATCGCTCGTTGCCATGCCCGGCTGGGGCATTGCTCGCGTTAAACGTGAGGTGATCATGAGCATTGATAAGCCCTGGAGAGATGGCCGCGCCAGGGCATGTGATCACCGTCGCGGTCGACGCGCCAGCGACGCCTGAAGGATCACAGCCAACGTATTGGATCGTGCCGTTGACCTGACCACCATCGATAAGCACGGAGCCATCTTCATAGATGTTTCCATCTCCCGCGAGCACATCACCACGGATGATCACCGCCGCGCCAGCCCCTGGCACAACAGAACAGCGCGTGTTGCCTGCCACTGGAGGAAGCGATGCAGGGCATGTGACAACGGAATCAGGACCGCTCATGTCCATCGCCATATCGACGGCCATATCAGCGGCCATATCGACAGCCATATCTTGCCCCATGTCCGCGCCAAGATCTGCGGGCATATCCTCGGGTGACATATCCACCTCGAGGCCCATGTCTTGCTCCATGGACATGTCTGCCATATCCATGGCCAGCATATCGACCGGCGCGGACATGTCATCTTCGGTGGCCATATCGTCCGCGGACATATCCTCGCCAGGGGACATATCTTCTCGCGAAGACATATCCTCCTGGGGCAGCGCCATATCCTCTGCGCCCATATCGATGGGGAGCTGCATATCCTCGGGTGTCGACATATCCGGGGAAGGCGTCATGTCCTCCCCCACGCTCATATCCCTGTCCGAGGGTGTGTCTGGCGCGCCCTCTCCGTCCATGTCCTCGACGACCATGTTCATGTCCCCATTGGGGGTGGTCATCGAAGGGTTGTTCTCTGTGGGAGGATCATCGCCACACGCGGTGACAGTGATTACAGAAAGGCACACGAGCAATCGAACCATCGCTTTCATCGAGAGTCTCCATACAGGTTGGCGCAGCGCATACACGCCAAGATTTAGGCGCTGGCCATGCGAGGAGCAATGATCAAATCGATCGTCATGCTCTAAAAATTTTTAAGATGGCGCAGCGCTGACCGGGAGGATCTTCACTCGTCCCGAGGTTGAAACACCGCAGCCCAGGCGTCACGGCGCTCGGGCGCGACCTCGGCGAGTGTTTGGGCGAGTGATTCGGAGGCCATGGCGGCGAGGTTGGTGCAGAATGCGTGGCGCGTGTGGCTCCTGAAGTCATCGAACTGACCGGTGAGATCATTGCAGACGATGCTCGTCGCGGGAGCATCACCGCGTTCGATGTTTTGTTGCCAGAGCTCGCGGTAGCGAAGCGCGGCGTGGCGCAGTTCGGGCGTGACCGCGCCGGTCGGGTCAGGATCACCGAGGACTTCGCCCAGGATGAGTTCTCCAGCCTTGATCGCGCCACACTCACCGCATCCGGTGATGCCCCCTTTTCGCAGTGATTGATAAGGGGGAGTGGCGCGACCAAAGGTTTCGGCGAGCGAGATGCCGCACGAGCGGTGTGGCGTCTCGACGCCATCGTAGAGAAAGCGCGTGTGTTCGCGCGCTCGCTCGACGAGCGCAGCGAGCGTCAGGGTCTCGTCCTCTTTGCTCATGACACCCTCGCGGAGATCGGGTTCACATGTCGTGAACCGAGCCGAGCAATTCCTTGTTGGAGTGCGTCTTCTTGATCCGCTTGATCAGCCAGTTGAGCGACTCTTCCTTGCCCATGTCCGCGAGCTGCCGACGGAGCGCGGGGACCTTGAGCGTCTCCATATCATTGAGCAGCTCGAGTTCGCGGCGCGTGCCGCTCGGGTTGACGTTGACGGCAGGAAAGAGGCGCCGCTGCGAGAGCTGGCGATCGAGGATCAGCTCGAGGTTACCCGTGCCCTTGAACTCCTGGAAGATGACCTCGTCCATCAAGCTCCCGGTCTCGACGAGCGCGGTGGCGACGATGGTCAGGCTGCCGCCCTCCTCGAGCTTTCGCGCGGAGCCAAACAGTTGCCTCGGGCGATCGAGCGCGCCAGCGGTGACGCCACCAGAGAGGATCTTACCGGAGCCAGCCAACACGTTGTAAGCGCGCGCCAGGCGAGTGATCGAATCGAGGAGGATGAGGACATCCTTCCCGTCGAGCAGCTTGGTGAGCGCCTCGCCAAAGACCTCTTCAGCGACGCGGACGTGGTTCTTGGGGCTTTGATCGGCGGTCGAGGCGATGACAGTGACAGGCGTGTTGCGCTTGAAGTCAGTGGCCTCCTCGGGGCGCTCGTCGACGAGCAAGGCGACCTGCTCGATCTCGGGGTGATTCTGGTGCACGGCCTTGGAGATGGCGTGCAAGATGGTCGTCTTGCCAGCCTTCGGAGGGCTCGTGATCAGACAGCGTTGCCCCTTGCCAATTGGCGTGACCATATCGATGACGCGACCGATGCGCTCGTCGCGATCAGTCTCGAGGCGGATGCGCTCCATCGGTTGGATGGCGGTGTAGTCACTCATCCTCCCGATCAAGTCATCGAGGTTGTATTGAGACTTCCTCGAGTTCTGGTTGTTGTTTCGGTTATCCCGATTGCGATTGCGCGAACCTCGCCCGCGCCCACCTCGCCTATTGTTGCGGCCCATAAACTCTTGATCTGTCCGGTTAGAGAGGCAAACCTCACGTCATACGCCACAAAACCTCGCCAACACTCGAAGAGGGTCGAATGAGGCATCCCGAGCGTTCAGGAATAGCAGGGTATGAAAAAGTCGCGGGGTTCACGTTCATCGTGAATGTTGTCCTGGCTCAGCGCGAATCTCTGGTGAGATGAGGGGATCGCCTCTCTCGTAAAGATTTTGCGAGGAAACTCCAGGACGACTTTTGTGGTTTAGAAGGGTCCGACGGCTCGTTTGTCCAGATCGCAAATTTGACGATCCGAGAGCCATTCGCCAGCTTCAGCCAGCGCGCGAACACATCTGGCGCCAGGGTGATGGTTCGGAAGGGAGAACCTACCCGGGCGTCGCTACACTTACATTTACCGACTTTGCCTGAATTTGCAAGCCAGCATCGGCTCACCGATCTTCGTTCGAAGAGAAGTGATGAAGGTGGTACTATCATCGAGCGATGTATGATAGCCATTTCGGGCACAACACAAAGCTATTCGCCGCGTGGTTCATACGCGAGCGCATCACGAACCAAGAGATGGTCACCACCACCTCGAGCATCGATTATCTTGAGAGGGGAACGCATGTCGATGAAGCAGATCTCATCTTACCGCGCGGCTTTTGTCGGGCTGGCGCTTGCCATGTTCATGTCAGGTTGCACAGAGAAGCCTGCTCTTTATTGTCCAGCTGAAGTCATCACCGACTCGAGCCACGAAAGCTACGGCGAGTGCTGCAACAGCGAACAAGGACTCGAAGGAGCCGCCTGCTCCGAAGGTTCGCCATGCTGCGGCGCTCTTGTCTGTTCGTCATCTGGCGTCTGCACCACCGGCGAGGTCATGGAGGATATGTCACCAGACCTCGATGACATGCCAGCGCCGGTGGACATGCCAACACCGGTGGACATGCCAGACATGGCAAAAGACATGGCGAAGATGCCGTGTGACGGTGCTTGCGAGGGCGACACGCCTGTCTGCGACGAAGCCAGCAACACGTGCGTGGGCTGCCTCGATGACACGAGCTGCGGTGGCGAAACGCCCGCCTGTGACACGACCACAAACACGTGCGTTGGCTGTATCGACGAGTCTCACTGCGATGGCGAAACGCCTGTTTGCAATACGGACACGAACAGCTGCGTGGGCTGCCTTGGTGATGAGCAATGCAGTGGCGAAACGTCTGTTTGTGATGTGAGCAAGACAACGTGCGTGGGTTGCACAGAGAATACGACCTGCACCGACGCCAACGCTTCACTTTGCCAGGAGGATCAAACCTGCGGCGCTTGCGAAATGGACGCGGACTGCGCGCACCTCGGCCTCAATCGTTGCGTCGAGGGTGTTTGTAACACTTGTACGACCGCCACCGAAGAACAGGACTGTAACGGAAACGCCTGCCTCCCTGATGGCACCTGCGGCACCACGCCTCGCGAAACGCTCGGCTCATGCCAAGCTTGTCAGGCTGACAACGAGTGCTTCGCTGACTACCGTTGCGTTCCCATGACCTTTGGTGATCCCGCCATGCCCCATGGCAGCTTCTGCCTCAAAGTTGCCTCCACTGGATGCGCGCAACCCTACTCTATCCTCATTGACAGCCCGAGCGTCTCTGGCGCCGCGAGCGAAAACTATTGCGGCATTAACCAGACAAACACCACTTGTGAGGCCATCGGCTCTCTTCGCTCGAACACAACATGCTCTACTGATGATGAATGCGGGGCTCCTGGGCTCGAGGACGGGCGGTGTGAAAACCTCTCGCTTGGCCTCAGGTGCACCATCTCTTGCACAGCAGACTCGAGGTGTTTGCAAGACCAAACATGCGACATAGGAGAGCAATATTGCAGGTGAAGGAAAGAGGATGAAGCAACGTATAATGATCGCTGCCATGCTTCTCGCGGGATGTTCTCAACCTCCCGTCGAGTTCACGCCAGAGGACATGGCTCCAACGCAAGACATGTCTGCTTCGGCAGACATGCAAGGCGACATGCCAGCGCCGGTGGACATGTCAGAACCAGCGGATTTGTCAGGCGAGGACATGGCGAAGGTGCCGTGCGATGGCGCTTGCGAGGGCGACACGCCTGTCTGCGATGAGACCAGTAACACGTGCGTTGGTTGCCTCGATGACACGAGCTGCGGTGGCGAAACGCCCGCCTGTGACACGACCACAAACACGTGCGTTGGCTGTATCGACGAGTCGCACTGCGACGGCGAAACGCCTGTTTGCAATACGGACACGAACAGCTGCGTGGGCTGCCTTGGCGATGAGCATTGCAGTGGCGACACGCCTGTTTGTGATGTGAGCAAGACAACATGCGTGGGTTGCACAGAGAACGCGAACTGCACCGACGCCGATGCATCGCTCTGCGGCGCGGATCAAACCTGCGGCGCTTGCGAAATGGACGCAGACTGCGCACACCTCGGCCTAAACCGCTGCGTTTCCGGCGTTTGCACTGCCTGCACGACCGCTACCGAAGAGCAGGACTGCGGCAACAACGCCTGCCTCCCCGATGGCACTTGTGGCACCACGCCTCGCGAAACGCTCGCCGCTTGCCAAGCTTGTCAGGCTGACAACGAATGCATTGCTGACTACCGTTGCGTCCCTATGACCTTTGGCGATCCCGCCATGCCCCATGGCAACTTCTGCCTCAAAGTTGCCTCCACTGTGTGCGAGCACCCCTACCCTGTCCTCATTGACAGTCCGAGCGTCTCTGGCGCCGCGAGCGAGGACTACTGCGGTATCTACCAAGTAAACACCACCTGTGAGGCAATGCTTGACTTTCGAATAGGCGACAAGGCTTGCACCATGGACGCAGATTGCGGAGTTCAAGGGCTTGATGATGCTCGTTGCGAGCAAACCATCTCCGGTATGGTCTGCACCATCTCTTGCGAATCAGACGCACAGTGCTTCTCATTTCAAACCTGCGACAGGATAGAGAAGTACTGCAAGTGAGAGGAATTAAAACAAGCCTGTGACAGGTGGGTGTCTTACTTGACGAGTTCGTAGAGTGGCGGGTGCGCGACGCGCTCGCGCGGAGGGTTGGCGAGGATAAAGTCAGTCACATCCATCGGGTCGTCGAACAACGCGACAAGATCGCCATACTCCTCGCGTTTCCCTTTCTCCTCGATAAAATCACAGATCAACCTGTGCACCGACGCGAAGCGCTCGCGTCCGAGGAACACCATCGGGCTGCGCAGCGTGAACGTCGCGTAGTGATTTTGCGCCAGGTCCATAAACACCTCCTGGAGTGTCCCGGCGCTGCCCGGCGCGAACACCACGCCACCGAGGGAGATGGCGAGCAAGCCATCCTCGCGGATGCTGTTGGCGAAGTACTTGGCGATATGTGTGCTGAACAGGTTGCTCGGCTCGTGCCCATAAAACCACGTCGGCACCGCCAGTGATTCTCCAGGGACCTCGCTCTCGGGCGCGAACTTCGCGAGCGCCTCTCTGTCTCGACCCTCGCCAAAGAAGACCTCGACCACATCTCTGGCGCGCGCGATGAACGCGTCGATGGCGGCCAGATACTCGGGCGTCCCCTCCTTTTCTCCACCGTCAAACTTTGGCGCGTCCGAGAGGATATCGATGGCGGCATCCAACACGCGCGGGTTTCCATAGCTCGCCAGATAAGCGCCGAGGTTCGCGGCCTCCATGATGCCCGGCCCTCCCCCGCTGGCGATAAAATACCCCCGACGCGTCAGATCCCAGGTCAGATAGGCGACCTTGCGATAATACGGGTCGGTGCGCTTTGTCCCGTGACCGCCCATGATGCCGACGACTCCATTGCCAGACTTTTCCTCCAACAACGCCATCAAGGCATCGTCGATGGCGTGATCGTGAATGCGCTGCGCGAGCATCTCTCGGATCGAAACGCCAAAGCCAAGCTTCCTCGCGCGATCGAAGTGCTCGTAAATGCGAAAATCACAGGTCCCGACGTAGCCCCCCTCGCCATAACCCTCGAACAGCTCGTCGACGCTGTAGAGCGCAGGTCGGTAAGGATCATAGGGGAGGTTCTTGAAGCGAGGAAAGACGTAGGCGCCGCGCGCCTCGATGGCGTGGCGCTGCTCGGCATTCGCGAAGGTGCATCCGAGCAAGAGCAGCTCGTCCAACGCGCGATCCTCTGGCAACACGAGGTCGCTCACGTCCACGCCATGCACCACGTGCTCCTCGAGGACGCAGCCCTCGTTGACGAGTTCTTGCAACGACGCCAGATCGCTGATTTCGCGGCGGTTCGCGTGGCGCAAGAGCAAGGAATCGGACAGAGATTCAGGTGAAGGCATGGGCACCTCGTCGGCTGCGGATAACTTTTCAGGGCAAATGAAGAAGCCCCATCGTGCAAGGCATGCGCGTGGGTGTCAATTGAGGTAAGTTCGAGCATAGCTCGAACCGGTTGCAGTCATTTGGAGAAGGAGTCTGTTGGATGCAAGGTTACCAGGGAAAGAAGATCCTCTTGCTCGGCGCTGGCGCGGTTGGCCAGGTTTACGCCTATCACCTGGCCGCGGCAGGCGCCGAGATCGGCTTCAAGGTCCGCCCCAAGTATGTCGAGGAGACCTCGGCAGGCTTTGACCTCTACGAGCTCGGCATCACACATGCCCCGAGAGGGCCCGCGAAGCTTCTCCCGACCCACGTCCTGACAACCGACGAGGAGGTCGCCGCGATCGACTGGGATCAGGTCTGGCTCTGCGTCCCATCGACGAGCCTGCAAGGGGACTGGTTCGAGGGCTTCGCGAAGGCCATCGGCGACGCGACGCTCGTCGTCTTCGGTCATGGCCCAGCAGATCACGCCTTCGTCGAGGCGCACATTCCCTCCTCGCAGATCGTCAACGGCATGATCGGTTACATCGCCTACCAGGGTCCGCTCGAGGATGAGAAAGTTGGCGGCGAGGGGATGCTTTACTGGTTGCCGCCCGGGAGCCCGAGCCTGTTCGATGGGGAAGATGACGCGCGCGTCTCACAGGTGTTGGGGATGCTCGATGCAGGCGGCTGCAACGTCAAACGAGCCTCGGGGATCAAGCACAAGTCCGCCTTCCCCACCGCCGTCTTGATGCCATTTCTGGTCGCCCTGGAGCTCAACGACTGGAACTTCGCCAGGGTCAAAAAGAGCGACGCGCTCTCGCAGGCAAGCGACGCGACGCGCGAGGCCGCCGAAGGGATCGCGCGCGACATCGACGCGTCAGCGCCAGCCCCTATCAAACTCCAGCGCCCATGGATGCTCAAGATGCTGCTCGGCGTCGGTCCTTGCATCACGCCGCTGCCGCTCGAGACCTATCTGGCCTACCACTTCACCAAGGTCGGCGCGCAGACGCGGAGAAACATCGACCTCTATATCGAACTCTGCGAGCGCCATGACTTGCCGCACACCTCGCTGGATGCGCTGGCGAACGCGATCAGAGAGCGCGACAGGCAGGAGGCTTCTTGATCTTTTTCGCGCACGCCACGCAACATTATACGACTGGCGCCCGATAACCTCTCGAGATCGCACTCGAAATGTGCGCGAAGACAAAACTGATTTGCGAGTCAGTTCTTGTTCTGCTAGATTCCCGCGTGTCGGAAGATGTGGGACAGGGACGCACCTTCACCTCGGGCAAGGGGTGACCGGAGAGAAGTTCATGAAACAAACGATGTGGACAAAATTTGGCGCCGAGGCGACCGCGCTGTCACTCCTCTTCACGCTCGCGCTCGGCGCTTGCGGCGGAGAGGCGACGGTCGAGGAGCACCCCGATGAAAACAACGCCAGCGCGAACAACACGGCAACACCTGAGAACAACAACGCAGGCAACAACGCCACGACGCCCGTGATCACGCCGCCTGTGACCACACCTCAGCCAGGCAACAACACGACCCCGCAACCAGGCAACAACGCCAACAGCGGGAACAACAGCACCAACACCACCCCGGCAAACAACACCACCCCTGATCCTGTCGGCGTCCCCAACGACGGCTGGATCGGTGGCGCGTGCACGAGCGCCTCGCAGTGCGACTATGACAACAGCATCTGCCTCGGGGATGGTGACGGTTATCCTGGCGGGCAGTGCTCGCAGGTTTGCGATCGCACCTGCCCGGACAAGGACGGCGAGAACTCGGTGACCTTCTGTGTGGGGACGGCGGACGGGACGGGGCAGTGCATGCCGCGTTGTGATTACGAGCTATTCCCTGGCCAGGGCTGCCGCGATGGTTACGTCTGCCGCATCAAGTCACGCCACACCCAGCCCGATGTCCAGGTCGCGACCTGCGTCCCTCCCACGGACATGGACACGGTGATGGTCTCGCAATGCCTCGAGAACCTGACCGACACGGGCGTGGGTTGGACCTCCTGGAGTTACTCGCCGCAGCACCCGGACGGGGATATGTCCCTGACCTGCATCGTCGAGGACCCGATCCAGGTCGATCCAGTCATCAACGGCGTCACCTACAAGTACTACAGCCAATCCACGGGCCGCCCGATGTACGTCGGCTGCGGGCTGGCCGAGGCGTTGATCGAGCTTGGCGACGTGCTCGCCGAGTACAACATCACCGAGGTGCTCCACATCGGGACGTTCAACTGCCGCAAGATCTCGGGAACAAGTCGCCTCTCCGAGCACGCCTCGGCGAACGCCATCGACATCTGGGGATTTGTCGACGCCAATGGCGAGCGGTACGTGCTCGAGGAACACTGGGAGCACGACACCACGACCTTTACCGATTACAAGGCGCAGGTGCTCTACGAAATCGGGCAGAAGATGCACGAGCGTAAGATCTTCCACAACGTGCTCACGCCAAACTACAACGCAGGTCATGACAACCACTTCCACGTCGACCTCAAGCCAGGCGCGGACTTCATCGGCGTCTCGCATGGCCCGGCCTATTACATCGGCTCGGACGAGGATCGTTGGGCAGAAGCGTGTGATGGCCACGAGCATTGATAGAGGCGGTTCGCATCGCGTGATGTGAACCAGTGGGCGATGGCCCGCAAAAGAGAGGCCGCGGAAAAGTTATGAGCGC
>JAYZVO010000131.1:0-24962 GCA_036155555.1 Myxococcota bacterium | reverse complement strand
CGCACGAGGATCGCTCGACTCCTCCTTTCACGAAAAAAACGCGGCGGCTTCTTTTTGCTCAGGCACCAAAGCTCTGGAGGTTCACCCCTTCAGGCGATTGAGCTTGCGCTGGAGGCGATCGAGCGTGGGGTGTGCAGGATCGATGCGCTCGATATCCGAGATGGTCTGCGCGAGACTCTCGGTATCTTGCAGTTTCGCGAAGAAGCGACCGCGGAGGATAAAGACATCCGGGTCATCCGGGTCGAGTTGCGCGGCGCGGTCGAGGTAATCGCGCGCTTCCTCGACGGCATTGCTATCGAACGAGCGCTGCTTCTGGATCACGTAACCGAGGTAGGCCAGTGATATGGCGCGTTGCTCGTCGTAATCGACAGAGAGCCTGAAGAACCGCCCTGCCTCGGGCAATTCGCCCAGTTGCAAGTAGGTCAGGCCATCATTGAGGTAGATCTCGGCGAGCGCCTGGCGATCGTGGGCATCCTCGAAGATGGAGGTGTCGTGGGTGCGCGCGAGGCGGCTGCCACCACGAGGACCAGCGCGTCGAACCTCGACGATGGCGCGCCCGATGGCGCGTCGGATCTCGAGCGCCTTGCGCGTCAGGTCGATATCGCCCAGTCGTTGGAAGTTCTCCGCCCGATAAAATCGCTCATACCGGTTATAGCGATCCTCGATCTGTTCCACGGACTCGCCGTCGACCACATTAAGAATCTGATAGGGAGAATTCGCCAGCCTGATGCGCTCGTAGTCGTCACGGACGACCTCGCGGATGCGCTCTAAACGGGCGTTCTTGTCATTTGATTCGTCGCTTCGGGCCATCACCCACTCTGTCACGAGGCTGACATTGAGAACGCAGCCAGTCTAACACGTTCAAGCGTTGAAACAAGTTCCCGTGCGCATGTTCGCTTGATTACGGCAAGTGATTCAGGCTAAAGCCATTCTCCCCTATACTGCCTGGAATCGAGAGAAAATAGGATGGGTACTCGCTTTAAAACTACGCTCGAAGACGCCGACCCGACGCGCACAGACGCCTACGACTACGACCTCCCCGAGGAGCTGATCGCGGCCACGCCGAGCCAGCGCCGCGAAGCCGCGCGCATGATGGTCGTCGACCCCAAAAACCAAAGGATCGCGCACGCGAGCTTCGCGGACTTGCCGCGCTACCTGGGGAAGCATGACAGGCTCTGCTTTAACAACACGCGCGTCATCCCAGGTCGCGTCATGACCTACAAACAGGAGACGCGCGGACGCGTCGAGCTGCTCGTCCTCGAGCTCGCAGACAACAACCAGTGGAACGCCCCGGCCATCGATGGGCAGGTGTGTTTCGATTGCATGACGCGATCCTCGAAGGGGCTTCGCCAGGGGTTGGTGTTGGAAGCATCTGAAACGCTCTCCTTCGAGGTCCTCTCTTGCGATGCTGGCAGAGCGGTCGTGCGGTGCGCCTGGGAGGGAACGCCGATGTCCTTGCTCGAGCGTTGCGGTCAGATGCCGCTCCCTCCTTATATTGTAAAGCGGCGCAAGGAGCTCGGCCTGAAAGAAGAGCTCGAGCTCGACCAGGAGCGCTACCAGACGGTGTACGCCGATGAGCCGGGCGCCATCGCAGCGCCTACGGCCGGGCTGCACTTCACGCCCGATTTGCTCGACACGCTCGCGACCCAGGGGGTCGACAGGAGCGAGGTCACGCTGCACGTCGGCCCGGGCACCTTCAAGCCGATGACAGGCGATAGCCTCTCGGAGCACGACATGCACTTCGAGACCTACGTCGTCAGTGATGTGTTGGGCGATGAGATCGAGGCGACCAGAACAAACAAGGGGAACCTGATCGCGGTCGGCACCACAAGCGCGCGGGTGCTCGAAGCGGAGGCGAGGCTCACGGCGCCGTTTACGCCCGGGAAGCGCCAGACCGACCTGTTCCTGTATCCGGGACACGGGTTCCAGATTTGCGATGGGCTCATCACCAACTTCCACCTCCCCCGCTCGACGCTCCTGACGTTGGTGGCATCGAGGATGGGCTACGCGATGATGCGTCGCGTCTACGATGAAGCGATCGAGCAAGGCTACAAGTTCTACAGTTATGGGGATGGGATGCTCATCCTCGATGGAGCGTGCAACGATGAGTGAGACACCGATCACATGCGACACCCTCTCGTTCGAGGTCGTGGCCAACGATGGCAAGGCGCGCGCTGGCGTCGTCAAGACCGCGCGCGGCGACATCGAGACGCCCATCTTTATGCCCGTGGGGACGCTCGGCACGGTCAAGGGGTTGACGCCAGAGGATCTAAAGGAAGAGATCGGCGCCCAGATCATCCTCGGGAACACCTACCACCTCTACCTGCGCCCTGGCCTCGATGTGATCGAGCTCCATGGGGACCTGCACGACATGATGCGTTGGGAGAAGCCGATCCTGACGGACTCTGGCGGCTATCAGGTCTTTAGCCTCAAGGAGCTGCGAAAGATCACGGAGCAAGGGGTCGAGTTCCAGGATCACATCCACGGCTCCAAGCATATGTTCACGCCCGAGCGCGTGATGAAGATCCAGGAGACGCTCGGCAGTGACATCATGATGGCGTTCGACGAGTGCCCGCCGCACGACGCGCCAAAGAAGTACCTGAGGGATTCGCTCGCGAGGACGACGCGCTGGGCGGACCGCTGCCTCGACGCGAGGAGCAGGAGTGATTGCGCGCTGTTCGGGATCTTGCAGGGCGGGATCGACGAGGAGCTTCGCAGAGAGCACGCCGATATGATGCTCGACAAGGCGTTCGACGGGTGGGCGATCGGAGGCTTGAGCGTGGGCGAGGAGAGCTCGGCGATGTATGAAATGGCCGAGCTGAGCACGGGTTTGATGCGCGACGAGATGCCCAAGTACATGATGGGTGTCGGGAAACCAGATGACCTCATCGAGTGCATATACAGGGGGGTCGACATGTTCGATTGCGTGCTCCCGACGAGGAACGCGCGCAACGGGCAAGTGCTGACGAGTCGCGGCGCGGTGACGATTCGCAACGCGCATCACAGTCATAGCCTGGCGCCACTCGACCCGAATTGTTCATGTTATACCTGTCAAAACTATTCTCGGGCCTATATTCGCCACCTGTACAAGTCACGCGAACTTTTAAGCGCGCGTTTATGCACGATTCACAACCTGCACTACTACCTCGAGCTGGTGCGCGGAGCGCGGGAAGCGATCCTTGAAGGAAACTTCGAGCAGTACCGTCGCGATTATTACGCCGCACAGGTCGAGGACCCTCGCGAGAGATGAGTCCGCGGATCACCGAGAAATCAAGAGGGATTCAGGCTTGGCTTGACCTTGGCTGTCAGGGTTGATATTGCACATCGTTCTTCGCGCCAGGGATTCTTGGCTACAACGTGAAAGAACAATGTCTCAGTGGGCCGCCAGGGATTGATTGAAGGCTGCCCGAAACAGGAGCACAGATGCACCAGTTCATACTGCTCGCGCAGGCGCAACAGCAAGGTCAAGGAATGACCGGAACGTTCATCCTCGTGGGGTTGATGTTCATGGTGTTTTGGTTCCTGGTTTGGCGCCCTCAATCCAAGGAGCAAGAGCGCCTCGAGACATTCACCAGGTCCCTCAAGAAAGGGGACAAGGTCGCCACGGCATCGGGCCTTTTGGGCACGGTCGCCGAGGTCGATGGAAACGTCGTCACGCTCGAGATCGCGCGCAACACCAAGATTCGCGTGTTGCGCCGCACGATTCAATCGACCGAAGCGGACGCCATCGCTGGCGATAGCGCGGCCAAAAAGGCCGCAGACAGCAAAGAAAACGCCGACGATGACTCTGCTACGGAGGAGTCCGGCGACAAGGATAAGAAGAGTAAGAAAGAGAAGAAGCAGAGCGATGAGTGGTGATCTGACTCACCCTTTATTCGCTTGATACAAGCGCGCAGCGCCCCGCTCGCCAGGGAGGCATCGGGGCTGACTGGGAGAACAATTTCGATGAGTGGAAACACGTTTCGTTGGGGCCTCGTGATCGCCGCCTTGTTGGCGGGGTTGTTTGCCCTGTTCCCGACCTTCCTCGACGCCTCAGACGAGGGCGGGTTGGACAACAAAATCAGTGAGCAAAACCAGGAGCAGTACGCGTTCGTCCTCGATCGCGTCCAGCCCTTGACGCTCGGACTCGACCTTCAAGGCGGCCTGCTGCTCCAGTACAACGTGCTGGTTGACAAGGCCCTCCAGGACAAGCTCGACCAGTTCGCGCGCGACCTCGAGACTCGCCTCAAGGAGAAGGACCAGGGCCTCGCCGTCACGGTCAAGCACCCGCGTGGCGAAGAGGTCGTCAAGGTCACCTTCGCTGATCCTGCCAAGGCATCGCTCCTGAATGAAGACTTCATGAAGGAGTTCCCGACGCTCGAGAAGAAGCAAGGGAGCGGCGGTGAGTTCGACCTGGTCATGCGCACCACAGAGGTCGACCAGCTCAAGAACAACGCTGTCACGCAAGCCGTGCAGGTCATCCGCAAGCGCGTCGATGGCCTCGGTGTTGCCGAGCCTTCCATCACGCGCCGTGGTGTCTCCGACATCATCGTCCAGCTCCCAGGTCTTGGCGAGCAGGACATCGAGCGCGCGAAGAAGCTCATCGGCGCGACCGCGCAGCTCAAGTTCCGCATGGTCGACGACGCTGGCACCAACAACTTCTTCAACCAATTCCGCGGAAAGCTCCCCGAAGGCTTCAAGCTCCGTCGCATCGACGGCTCTTACCTCTCGGTGACGCACAACGACAAGGAAGCGCTCAAGACGTTCCTCGATCGTTTCGTGGATGAAGATCACGTCATCGGCTTCGAGTTCCGCCCGATCTACAAGAACGTCGTCGAGAAGACTGACCTCGATCGCGAGCGCTCCTACTGGAAGTCCTACTACATCAAGGCCCCCGTCGAGTTGACCGGCCGCGACGTCGAGGACGCCCGCGTGGCCATCGACCAGCAGTTCAACCGCCCTTACACGGCCATCACCTTCACGCCTCGTGGTGGTGATTTGTTCGGCGAGCTCTCGGCGAACAACGTCAGCAAGCGCATGGCGATCATGCTCGATGACGAGGTCAAGAGCGCGCCTGTCTTCCAGGAGGCCATCCGCGGCGGCAGCGCTCGCATCACGATGGGCTCGATGCGCTCGAACTCCGAGATCCAACGCGAAGCACAAGACCTCGTGATCGTGCTCCAGGGTGGCGCGCTGCAAGCGCCGCTCGAGAAGCAGTTCGAGACCGTCGTCGGCCCCTCGCTCGGGCAGGACTCGATCGACTCCAGCGTCCTGGCGCTTATCCTCGGTTCGATCCTCGTGATCCTGTTCATGGCGGTCTACTACCGCGGCAGCGGCGTGATCTCGGTCATCGCCCTCCTCTTCAACATCATCTTCATCCTGAGCGCGCTCGCCCTGTTCGGCGCGACGCTGACCTTGCCAGGTATCGCGGGCATCATCCTGACGATCGGTATGGCGGTCGACGCCAACGTCATCATCTTCGAGCGCGTGCGCGAGGAGCTGCTCGACGGTGCCAAGGCGCGCGACGCCATCGCTGAAGGTTACGGCAAGGCGTTCTCGGCGGTCATGGACGCGAACATCACCACCGGCATCGCTGGCCTCGTCCTGCTCCAGTACGGCACCGGCCCGGTCAAGGGCTTCGCCGTCACGCTGCTCGTCGGGATCGTGGGCACGGTCTTCACCGCCGTCTTTATCTCGCGCCTGCTGTTTGACATGTGGGTCACCGGGGATCGCGCGACGGGCTCGAAGCTGAGTATCTGAGGATGACGGCGCCAGACACCTGGCGCATGGAAGAGCGTCACGCGCGCTCGGCAGCAACGGATTGCTGGAACGCGCGCGTGGGCCTTGAAAGCAAAGTCAATCGCCCCGCTGCAACCCTCTCGAGAGCGCCATAGGCGCGAAGATGGTGGCGAGGCCAAGTGAGATAGAATTATGTTTCAGATCGTCAAACCAGGAACCAACTGGGACTTCATGGGAAAGCAGAAAGCTTTCTTCGCGTTGTCCACGCTCCTCATCCTCGGGAGTCTCCTGAGCTTGTTCGCCATCGGACCAAACTTTGGCATCGACTTCAGGGGCGGCACCGACATCATCCTGCACTTCGACAAGGACGTCACCGCCGAGGAAGTCCGTACAGCCGCCACCGAGGCGGGCCTGACGGCTCCCTCAGTGCAACGCTTTGGCGCAGAGGGCGAGAACCGCTTCCTCGTACAAACCAGCGATGTCTCGGTCGTCGACCAGGAGCGCACCGACAAGCTCGGCGAGAAGCTCGCTGGCATCGGTGAGCTGACCCGCAAGTCGTGGTCTCCCGAGCAACCTGACCGTTTCGACCTCGTCTACGCGAGCCCCGTCGAGATCTCGGCGATCGAGAAAATCGTCGAGGCTGATGGCTTCACCATCGCCAAGAAAGAAGGAGACACCGGCACGCGCGTCGAGAAGATCGATGCTGGCGTCGGTCACGCCTACGTCGTCCGCTTCCAGGACCTCGGCACCAAGGTCCGCAAGGGCTTCGCCAAGGCACTTCCAGAAGCATTCAACGAGAAAGAGGGCCTCAACCGCCTCGAGACCGTCGGCGCTCGCGTCGGTGACCAGCTCCGCGAAGATGGCCTCACCTCCGTCCTGCTCGCGCTCGTCGCCATCCTTATCTACATCGCCGTGCGCTTCGACATTCGCTACGCACCCGGCGCTGTGGTCGCCCTCTTCCACGATGTCATCTTCGCCATGGGCGTCCTGACCATCACTGGAATGGAGATCAACCTCCCGATCCTCGCGAGTATCCTGACCATCGTCGGTTACTCCCTCAACGACACCATCGTCGTCTTCGACCGCATCCGCGAGAACTACACCGCAGGACGCGGCGGCTCGAACCTCTACGAGATCATCAACACCAGCCTCAACGAGACGCTCAGCCGCACGCTCATCACCAGCTTGACGACAGTGTTCGCCGTTGCAACGATCGCGATTGTTGGCTCTGGTCTCATCGAGAACTTCGCCATCACGCTCCTTATCGGCGTCATCATCGGTACCTACAGCTCCATCTGTGTGGCATCTCCGATCATGCTCATGATGGACACCTTCATGCGCAACAGGCAGAAGGCAAAGGATCTCATCGCCGCTCGCGAGACAACCGTCGAGCCAAGCGAAGCTTGATCGCATCGCTGGCATGAAGAGCCAAAAAGCCCCTGTGGTTTGAACAAAAAACCACAGGGGCTTTTTTTTCGCGCGGCACAACATGTGCCGCCAACCGCCCGATAATCAACCAACAGCACGCGCTTACGGAGCGCGCGACCAACGATTTGTGGGCTCCTGAGTCACCCACGGGTCACGGTTGACGAATAATCGGGTTTGGCTCAGTGTTGAAATCTTGAGAGTGGCTTATGACTGCCATCGATACGCTCCTGTCCCCCTCTGGTATGAAACGCATGGATGCTCCCTCAGAACAACACCAACGCGAGTGGATCGTATGGCGCAGCGAGGACGCAAAAGTCGACGAGTTCGTCCATGAGCTCGACCTCCACCCCAAGGTCGCTCACCTGCTCTTGAAGCGCGGGTTACATGACCTCGAGTCCGCGCAAGCCTTCCTCAACCCCAGCTTGAACCAGATGCACGACCCCTTCCTTATGAAGGGGATGGCCGAAGGGGTGAGGATCGTCTTCGAAGCGCTCACCCGCGGCGAGAGGATCGTGGTTCATGGGGACTACGATGTGGATGGGATAAGCAGCTGCTCGGTGCTCTACGAATTCCTCCAGGACATGGGCGCGAACGTCGGCTACTTCATCCCACGCAGAGACAAGGAAGGTTACGGCCTCGCCATCGAGACCATCCGCAGGCTGCAACACGAAGGCACAGACCTCCTGATCACCACCGACTGTGGGATCTCGAACGTCGACGAGATCGTCCTGGCGAGAGCGCTCGGGATGAAGACCATCATCGTCGACCACCACACAGTCCCGGCCGTCATGCCACCTGCGGACGCCATCCTCAACCCCCTACAACCTGGCTGCGAGTTCCCCTTCAAGCACCTGGCCGCCGTCGGCGTCGCCTTTAACTTCGTCGTGGGCCTGCGCAAGGCTCTCCGCGAGTATGGCATCTTCGAGAACCACCTGGTGCCCGAGCCTGATCTTCGCAACTACATGGATCTCGTGGCGCTCGGCACCGTCGCTGATGTCGTGCCGCTCGTCGACGAGAACAGGCTGTTCACCCGGTTCGGGCTCGATGTCCTCTCCAAGCGCAGACGCGCAGGCATCTCCGCGCTCATCGAACGCGCGTGCAGTGATGTGCAGAACGCCAACACGCAGACGATCTCATTCCAGCTCGCGCCAAGACTCAACGCAGCCGGGCGAATGGGCGATGCATCGATCTGTGTCGAGCTGCTGACGACCCGCAGCTATGCACGCGCCGTCAAACTCGCTGGTCAGCTCGAGGAGTTGAACAAGGAGCGCCAGATCTCCGAACGAGAGATCATGCGCGAGGCTTTGCCCCAGGCAGAGGAACAGGCCGCGCTCGATCGCCCCATCCTCGTGGTGGTCGGTGAGGATTGGAACCGGGGCGTGCTGGGGATCGTGGCGAGCAGGCTGATGGAGCGCTACCACCGCCCCGCCGTGCTTATTGGCATCGAAGATGGAATGGGCAAAGGGAGCGCGAGGAGCACCAACGGCATCAGCCTTATCGAAGCGCTCGAGCGCGTCTCGGACCTGCTCGTGACCTACGGCGGCCACACCTCGGCCGCTGGCGTCGCGCTCACCTCGGAACACATCGACGCGTTTCGAACGCGCCTCCCGGCGGCGGTGGCAGACATGATGATGAACGGTCCTGTCAAACCGCCCCCCCTTGATCTCGATGGTCAGCTCTCGCTCGGAGATCTCGACCAGGACTTCCTCGAAGACATCGACAAGCTCGCGCCCTTTGGCATGGGCAACCCGGAGCCGATCTTCCTCTGCACGCCTACGCGCACCTCACGCGCGAAGATCGTTGGTAAGAAGCACCTGCGCGCGCGATTCCACGACGATCAGCACGCGCTCGATGGGATCGGCTTCTCCATGAGTGAGTCCAAGGACTTGCTCGAGGAAGGACCTGTCGCGGTCGCCTTCGTCCCCAAGCAATCGACCCGTCAGGGAAGGCACAGGCTCGAGCTTCACATCAAGGATCTTCGCCGCGCCAGCGATGACGTCCCTGACGAGATTCGCTATACCGTGACGCAAGAGACGCAGGACGCCCCACAGAAACCCCAGGAAGAGCCTGGGGAGCCCACCTGCGAAGAGCCCAAGCCCGTGCAAGAGGACGCGCTCGATGGCTCCCCACGTGGTCGATAAGCTCTCACAACCCGAATCACAGCGCTGTGATGCTCTCCTCGAGGAGATAAACGCATGAGCCGTCGCACAAGACGTCCACGCAGAAAGAAGGTCAACCAATCGCTGGTCTTCGTGCAGATCAGCGTCCTGCTCGTGACGCTGCTGATCGTCCTTTTCTTCAGGGACAAGGTCGGAATCACCGCGTCCAACTTCATCGATGCCTTCGGCTCTTCTGAAGACATCCAGGTCAGCGACACCCCCACCGAGCAACCCGCGGAGAGCTCCACCTCACCATCCGCTCAGACCACGCCCGAGCTCAAGGCTCCAGATAATCCGTGATCACGGATGGCGTCCCGACCTCGATGTGAACATTAAAGCGGATGGCGCCAACGCACTCTCCCGGCAACGCAGCGATCGATACCGGCATCTCGACCTCCAACCCTTCGAGCCACTCGAGGTTGCAGTAATCACTGCCGACAAAAGGCACCTCGACGAGCTCGTCCACGCGATCCTCATCCGGCCCGCTCGCGTTCGCTCGGAGCAACCGCTTGCGTGTCCAGGTCTTGACCGTGCTGCTCAACGGAAGCAAGCGCTCGAATAACTGCGTCGTACCGACGATTCCCTCGAGCGCATCCGCGACCTCGGCGAACCCGTGATCGTCTGAAAACAACTGCTTCGCGAGGAGTTCGAACACCCCGAAGTCCCCGATCTGATGTGTCCCTCTCCAACGCGCGTCGAAGACGAGCGCGTCACCTCGCGTGACCTCCAGGCATCGCTCGCTGACATTGCTAAAGCCAAAGACCTTCGGATACCCGTAAAGCTCGCGCCCGAGGGCCACCGCGAACGAGCAGTCCACGTAGAACTCGTTGGTGAACAACCCCACGCCCCCTGGCCCGATGCAAGGGATCGAGGGCGCGACCTCGTGGTAGCAGAGCGCCAGGACATCATCTCCATCAGCCGCCGTGCGCTCCCCCGAGAACAGACTCACCGTAAACACATAGAACCCGCCCCCTACCGGTAGCGGCGAGAGCCCAGGGGGTAACATCGCAGCCAACTCATCAGGGTCGGCGCGCAAGAAGAAGTAATAGATGGGGAACTCCTCGTAGACGATCTTGCCAGGGAGTATCCGCGCGCCGGGCGACTCGAGGTAGGTGTTGGAGTAGTTGACGGTGCGCTCGAGCTTTGATTGACGGATCGCCGCCATCTCAGCCAACGCCTCGGTCACAGCGATGGCGAGCTGACCATCAGTAGAGATCGCGCGCACAAGCTCGTCCCTCGAGAGCGAGAACCCGATCACCTGCGACCTCGCCGTCGCCGTCAGCTCGGTCTCACGACCCGACAACGCCGCATCCAAACCGAGCACCTGGGCGCCTCGCTCGATGGACGTGATGTCTTCGGCCCAGGCAAGGCCAACATACCCGGAGTCCACCACGACAACCTCCGAGATCGATCGTGGCGCGTCCAAAACCAAATCCCCCCGGATATAAACCTTGCGGCGTTTGTCGGGAAACTTCTGCCCGAGCAGCTTTCCAAGCCGCGCCATCGCGTCAGAAACGTGCGCCAAGTGGTACTCCTTCATTTGCTTGAGTTTTTCAAAGTGTATCACATCGCGACAAAACCACTCAACAAAGACAGACTTAAAACAACAAATATCTTCGCGACCCGCGAGCTTTCATCCTGGCCTGTTCTCGACAGCTTTCCTCGAGCGGTTTCTCCCCTGTTCTCCTCCAAACCAGGGAGGTCTTGACCCTAACTATCGAAACCAGACACTTTTGGCACACAATATTATGTCAAAAATTTTTACTCTATAGATGAACAAACCACGAATACGACATCGTGAACAACAGCAGCACGAAGCAAGGCACTACTATTGATCGAATGGATGCTCGAATTGACGCTCGAATTGATGCTCGCTTCAGTAACGACTGGCATGAAGAGAAAAAACAAAGGCGTAGCGAGGGAGGAACGACTGGAGAATCCAGTCATTCCTCTCTCGCTACGCCTCGAAGCCGCATCCTCCAATCCGATGCCGGATGCCGAATGCACGGCATCACTCGCGTGCGGGTACGCCGCGTCAGGTAGCGCCATCCTCGATAAAGAGCTCCTCGAGGTGTTGCCCGGTCACGCTCTCCTTGCACGCCGCGACCTGGCGAGGAGTGCCGCAGACAACCAACTTGCCACCATGGGGTCCCGCCCCGGGGCCAAGGTCGACCACCCAATCACACTGCGCGATAAAGTCCGTGTTGTGCTCGATCACGAGCACCGTATGTCCGAGCTCCACCAGCTTGCGCAAGGCGCCAAGCAACACCTCGACATCCTTCAAGTGCAACCCGACCGTCGGCTCGTCGAAGATAAACAACACAGGATCGACATCTCCGCGCTTGTTCCCCTGCGCGATGTATGTCGCGAGCTTGAGGCGCTGCGCCTCGCCGCCAGACAACGTCGGCGTTGGCTGCCCCATACGCAAATACCCGAGCCCCACATCCGCCAACGGCTGGATCTTTCGGATCAACGCCTTGTGACTCTTGAAGAACTCGAGGCCATCCTCGACCGTCATGTTCAAGACATCGTCGATGTTCTTGCCCTGATACTCGACCGAGAGCACGCGGTCAGTGAAGCGCTTGCCCTGGCACTCCGGGCAAGTGATCTCGATGTCCGCCATGAAGTGCATCTCGATCGTGATCGTGCCCGCCCCCTGACAGTTCTCACACCGTCCCCCAGGCGTGTTGAACGAGAAGTCGCCCATGGTCAGGCCCTCCTTGTTCGCAGACTCCGTCTGGCTAAAGAGCTTGCGCACGTCATCATAGCCCTTGGTGTAACTGAGCGCGTTCGAGCGCGAGCTACGACCCACGGCGGACTGGCTCATCATCACGACAGTGTCAAACTGTGTGAGCCCCTCGAGCGCATCCACAGCGCCTGCCTCGACGCCCCCCTGCCCTTTCAATCGACGCCAACCATTGTAGAGCGTCCTGTTCAACAGGGTCGACTTGCCCGAACCACTCACACCCGTGATCACGGTCAGGCGCTCGTGGGGAAAACGCACCGAGAGATCTTCGAGGTTGTGCTCGCGCGCGCCGATGATTTCGACGTGCGGATGATCCTCCGGGAGCGGCGCTGGATCAGGTTCCTGGACGACGCGCGTTCGGAGTGACGCGCTCGTCAATGTCTCCGTCTTCAGGAAAGACTCGATCGTCCCCTCGAAGATCAGCTCTCCACCACGCTCTCCGCTGTATGGCCCGAGCTCGATAATGTGGTCCGCGCCGAGGATGATCTCCGGGTCATGCTCGACCACGACGACCGTGTTCCCGAGATCCCTTAACCTGTGCAAGGTCTTGAGCAAACGTGACGAATCGATCGCGTGCAGCCCCGCTGTCGGCTCGTCGAGCACATACAGCGTATCCGTGAGCGCGCGGCCCAGGCTCGTCGTCAAGTGAATGCGTTGCATCTCGCCGCCAGACAGCGTGCGCGATTGGCGCCCTGGCGTGAGATACCCGAGCCCCACCGTGTTCAGGTAGCGCAGTCGATGCAAGATCTCGTCGAGGAGCACACCGACCGTCTCGCGCTCCTTTGATGTAAATGGGATCTCTCCCAGCCGCTCGAGCATCTCCTCGAGGCGCATCTCCCAAAAGTCAGACACCGCCATGCCGTGCACCCGCACGTTGCGTGCCTGCGGACCGAGCCGCGCGCCGAGGCAATCCTGGCAATCATCGTACCCTCGGTAGCGCGCGAGGAAGATGCGCACGTGCGTCTTGTACTGCTTGCCTTGGAGCATCTTGAAGAAGCCACGCACACCGTTCCACCCAGTGCCCCCTTCCTTGACAAAGCGCTGATGCTCACGCGTCAGCTTGCGGAATGGCAGGTTGACCGGGACCCCCTCCTTTCTGCACGCGCGCAACATCTTATCTTTGTAGGTCGTGTATTTGGAGGTCTCGAACGGCGCGATCGCGCCGTTCTCGAGCGTGACCGTCGGGTTGGGGATGACCTTCTTGAAGTCGAGTCCGACCGTCTTGCCAAAGCCAGTGCATGTCGGACACGCGCCCAGCGAGCTGTTGAAGCTAAACAACGCAGGCTGAGGCTCGATCGCATCCGTCCCACAGTTGTTGCAGCGGAACGCGCGATCAAACACCTGGAATGGCTCGGACGCCCTGTGCTCGTAGAGCACGAGGCGACCCTTGCCCATACTGAACCCAGCCTCGAGCGCCTCGGAGAGGCGCATCTTCTGATCCTCACGCACCACGATGCGATCGATCACCAGCGGGAACTCATCCATCCCGAGCACGCGCTCGAGCGCCTCGGCATCATCGAGCTCGAGCACCTCGCCATTGACCAGAAGACGCCTGTACCCATCCTGCACCAACTGCTTCAGGATCGCGGGGCGAAGCTCCTCGTTCGAAGCGTCGATATCCGCCACCACGACGAGCTTGCTGCCCTCTTCCATCGCGAGCACCGCATCCAGCGCGCTCGCCAGCGTATCCCGTTGCACGATGTGACCACACTCGACGCAGGTCACCTCTCCAATGTGCGTGAACAACAGGTGGAGGTGATCATCGATCTCGGTCACCGTCCCGACCGTCGAGCGCGCGTTCTGCGTCTCGTTGTGCTGCCGCAGCGCGACGGCCGGTTGGATGTTCTTGACGAAGTCGACCGGCGGGCGCTCGAGCTGTTGGAGAAACTGGCGCGCATACGTCGAGAGGCTCTCGGTGTAGCGACGCTGCCCCTCGGCGTAGAGGGTGTCGAAGGCGAGGCTGGACTTTCCTGATCCACTGAGCCCCGTGACCACCGTCAGCTTTCCTTGTGGGATCTCGACATCGATCCCCTTGAGGTTGTGGGTGTGCACGCCCTTGAGTTGGATGTGCTCGGGCGCCGCGGCGCGGCGTTGGATCGGAATCGCTGGATGGTGGTGTTCGACGCTCATGGTGCTTTTATAGGGATAGAGAAGCGCTCGGAGAGCGCGTTGATGGTGACGAGTAATGACTTCTCGTCGGCTTCCTTGGCATATTGATAGGCGGTGCCAAGATCCTTGGCGGCCACGCCCCATTGTCCTGCCGCGAGCGCGCTCTGCGCTCCGAGCAATGCGATCTCCGCTCTCGAAACGGCGGGCGTCTCGAGCGGAAGCTCGGCTTGCGCGCGTGACAGATAAGAGATGTTTTTATCGGGCCGCAGGTTCACCAAATGAACCCGACCACGTAAACGCACGAGGTGCGCTGGCCACTCCCCATCGAGCTCGTAAAAAAGCCCGCTGCTGGCCTCCAGCACCTCCGATGCGCGCGCGACCTTGCCCCGATCGAGCAACGCATCGACATAGGCTTCCGTTGCCTTTGCCTTCTTCTCGCCGCTGCTCGCGGCGGCAAACGCTGCCTCGATCTTTGCAGGGAGTGCAGACTCCGAGAAGGCGCTCGCGGACAGGAGCGCCTCGAACTGCTCGCGATCTCGAGGCGTGGGCGCAGACATCTCGAGCGTTAACGTTCGCTCGAGCGCCTGACGACGCACCCCCAGAGGTTGCGCGCCGAGCAAGAACTCCCAGGTCGTCGCCTGGGCACCTTCCCAACCACCGCCAGAGGCGGCGCACGCGCGCAATAACTCTCGACCGGTCTCTGTCTGGCCCGACATCGCCGTGTAAATCCCTCGCTCGCAGGACGCCTGTCCTGCGTCGAGCCTTGGAGAAATACCCGCGATGGCGAGCTCGTCCAAAACCTCGAGCGCTTCATCGGCGCGCCCGTCGATATAGAGCAGCGCTGCGCGCGCGCGGAGCGTGGCGACGACGCCCGCCTGATCCTTGCCGCCGCGCACCAGGAACCGCCCGAGCGGCTCCTGCAACTTCTGCAACCTGACGAGTTCTTCAAGGATCGCTTCACGTCCTGTGGCAGATGACTCGAATGCCCCCATCAGATGAAGCGCGCGAGCGCGGTAGGCGCTCGCTTGCGGCGCGGGATCATCGGCCAACAATTCGGACGCGCTAGCGGCAAACGTTCGGACCTTGAGCCGATCCCCCTTGCTCGCTGCGATCGCTGCGCGAAGGTACTTGGCCACGCCCAGTTGACGCTTTGCCTCCAGTGAATGACTCAGCTCTACAGGCAGCCCCGCGCCGAGTGATTCCACGCGATCGAGCGCGCTCACAGCGAGACCTGCGCGCTCCCCACCGAGAAGAACCTCGGCGGTATCATCGAGGATAGCCATCTGGACAGGCGCCTCGATGTTCTTTGCTCTGGAGATGATTTGCGCGAACGCCGCCTCGGCGCCCTTGCTGTCTCCTTCGTGCAAGGCAATCTGCAACGCGGCCAGTGATAACCTCGCGCCGGGCACGCCCTGCTCGATCTCATCCTTTTGAAACCGAAGCTCGGCCTCCTTCCTGGCGACCTTGAGATCCTCGAAACGGGACGCGCTCGCGAGCGCGTCGAGCCTCGTCAGCGTGAGCTCCTGAACGAGCGCCTGCTGACGCGCTGCGCGCGCATGCAGCGCGCCGACGGACAACACCCGAAGCGCGATATCCTGCTGCCCGCGTGCGTTCATCGCATGAGCGAGCTCTGCGCAGTATGGCGCGCGCCGAGCGCCGTCGATGTTGGCCATCATGGCGAGGACCGTGTCGATCTGTTCGGCATCCGTCTTGCCGGTCGCCACGCTCTCGAGCAACGCCGCATGGATGGCGATCTCAGGATTCCGAGCGCGCCAATCATCGTCCAACGTACGCGAGAGCTGCCCGAGCAAGGAGGCGACCTGCTCCTTGCGGCCACGCATCCAGTCCGACCAACCGCGCGTGATCCAGCTCGCCACCAGCATGGGCGTCACCTTGTAGCGCGCCACAGCGCGCTCACACGAGCGCGCGACCTCATCGCGTTGCGCTGGATCGACCTGCTCGATATACGTCAAGAGCCCCTGCGCGCAGATCGACGCGAACGCCTGCTCGCGACGAACCACCGATGGCGTTCCGCTAACCCCCCGCCCTTCTCCGAGCAGCTTGCCATATGCAGCGAGCTCCTCGAGTGATTCTCCGCCATGTGCCAACAAGATCGCCGACGCGGCGCTCGCCATCCCCTTGTCATCTCGTAGCTGCTCGGCGACGCGAAACATCTCTTCGAAGTCAGCGAGCGCCACGCTGCCTGGCTCGGTGTGTTGTGCCACGAGCGCGACGACGACGCTGGCGCGGTTGATGCCTGCCTTGTTTCCGATTTGCTTCATCCTGGCGAGCGCATAACCCGAGACCTCGGCGGCCTCGCCGAGCTTGTTTTGCCCGAGATAAAGCTCCGCCAACTCGAGCTCTGACTCGGCCGTGCTGAAGATATCGTTGCCATGGTACGCGTGACTGCGCGCGCGCTTTGCCTCGATGTTTGCTTCCTCGGGCTTCTCGAGCTGTGATGCGATCGCGGCTCGCAACAACTCCACGCGTGCCACCGCCAGGAAATCACCCACGTGCTCGTAAGACTTTGCCGAGGAGAGCGAGAACTTGAACGCTTCCTCGAGCTTCTCCTGTCGCGCGAACATCACTCTGGCGACGAGCTCGTCCGTGCGCCCGAGCGCGAGCCAGCGCTGCTTGGCTGGCCATCGAGCAAAGACCCCACGCGCGGTCGGCGCGAACGCCAGGACGCGCTCGACATCTCCCTCGCTCGCCAACGCGCGCATCAGGTAAAACAACGTCGCGCCATCGAGCTCTTCGCCCTCGCGCGTCACCTCGGACAGCATCCACTGCGCGCGGCTCGCATCTCCCATCAACGAGAGCCCACGAAGCTTCCCCGCGCGCTCCTCGCCACGGCTCGAGAACTTCGCGCTGTTGACAAAGTAGAGCGCGCCGAGCGCGCTCCCCTCGCGGAACGAAGCAAACGCCTCGAGCAACCTGGCCGCCGCGTCGATGTTCTCTGCGACCATCACCTCCTCGGCGATGGCCGCCGGGAGCACCCCTTCCTGTCCGAGCATGGCGTCAGCCTGATCACTGCTCGCGAGATAAATGCGCCCCTCATACTCCCACATCACCACGTCGACCCCGGCGCCAAGTCCCATCGGCGCCGCAACGCTCGTATAAAACTGCGCGGGCTCTCGGGGCATCTGGACGTCGAGATCCCTGACCTCGATCCCCTCGCCGAGCTCCTCGATCGGCAACGGATGACCACCGCCAACCCAACCGACCACGAGCTTGTCTTCAGGAATGCGTCCATCGGGAACGAGCAGGAGCAAACGATCCTCTCGCGGGATCGTTGCCGAGGTCCTGGCAAGGAAAGAGGCGCCATTCATGCGGCCCACCGCGACGACGGCTTCAGAGAACCTCTGTTGGGATATGCGCGTTGGAGAGAGCGCGACGATGCGCGCGCGAGGATCAGGAGCGCCACCGAGCCACTTCACAGCCCTGACGCCATCACCTGTCTCGAGATACCCGACCGGATGCGTCAGCTCGACCCCATCGAGGGTGTCGTGCATCTCGAGCTTCGCACGCTCCTTCGACGCGGCGCGAACCCAGTCGAGAGAGGCCGCGCTCACTGGGTGAAGCTCGTAGGCGACCTCGTCGCGCGCGACCGCGAGGAACAACTTCCTCTCGCCAGCGCGCTCGATGGTGACCCACACGCGCTCGTTCTCGCGAACGGCGTCCCTGTCAGGGACCGCGAGTATCCATTCTGTGCGAGGATTGATGATGAGCGTTGGCGCCTCGACGACGACCTGATCCTCCAACAACCCCGCAGTCTGTGCAGGCGTTCGCGCACAACTGGCCGCGCATAACGCGGCCATCACAGCAATAAGGATAAGTGGGGATTTCGAGTGCATCGCGCGCCTCGGTGGTGGTGACATGATAAGGAGTGCGAAACCTGACCGACAAAGGGTCGGAATAATGGAGGTCAAGATACACCACACCTCCTCGGCACGCACCGCTCACGTCACCGCCACCACTACCAGAACGCACGTTCAGTAGCAAGCGCCCATCAAGGACACCGGTGTCACTCTTCCTCGCGCGCGCTCACGCTCGCAGAGGTCGCGTCTCCCTGGTTCTCACCCGAGACCGACCCGGCGGCGATCTTCTTGTAAGCATCTGGCTGACGCGCGGGCTCGTCGATCAGGTGACACGCCACGAAGTGTCCGGGCTCGGCCTCGTGGAAGTCGGGCATCTCCTTCTTGCACCGATCCCAGGCAAAGGGACAGCGCGTGTGGAACACACACCCGGAGGGAGGATTGATAGGACTCGGGACATCCCCCTGGAGCACGATGCGCTGACGCGTCGCCTCGATCTCTGGGTCGGGGATCGGCACCGCCGAAATCAACGCCTGCGTGTAGGGATGCATCGGCGCCTCGTACATGCGCTCGCCAGTCGCCAACTCGACCATGTGCCCCAGATACATCACCGCGATGCGATCCGAGATGTGCCTGACCGCCGCCAAATCATGCGCGATAAACAGGTAGGTCAGGCCAAACTCCTGCTGGAGATCCTCGAGCAGGTTCATGATCTGCGCCTGGATCGACACGTCCAACGCACTGATCGGCTCGTCACACACGATAAAGCTCGGGCGACTCGCCAACGCCCTGGCGATGCCGATGCGCTGGCGCTGCCCACCCGAGAACTCGTGCGGATAGCGACGGACAAACCTCGGGTCCAACCCCACGATCTCCATCAACTCCTGCACGCGCCGGTTCGCCTCCACGCCGCTCGCCAGCTTGTGAACGCGCAATGGCTCACCAATGATATCCCCCACCGTCATGCGAGGGTTGAGCGAGGCGTAAGGGTCCTGGAAGATCATCTGGAGGTTGCGGCGCTGCGCATGCAGCGCCCTTGGATCGAGCTTGACCAGATCCATCCCGTCAAAAATCACCTCGCCAGCCGTCGGCGTATAAAGCTGGAGCAACGTCCTCCCCGTGGTGGACTTGCCGCAGCCGGACTCACCGACCAGCCCCAACGTCTCGCCGCGATGGATCTTGAAATTCAAACCGTCGACTGCCTTGACGCGCGCGACCTCCTTGCGGATCAACGCCCCCTTATAAATGGGGAAGTGCATCTTGAGGCCACGGACCTCGAGCAATGGTTCTTGCTGCTCGCTCATCCTACTTCTCCTTGGAGCTCGATCGACTCTCCCGCTTTCACTTTGGCCTCGATGGCGTCGATATGCCCCGGATCTGCATGGGTCCCGAGATCCGCCGCCCTGACCTCTTCCGCTCGCCAGCAATAGGAGCGGTGGCCGTCGCCAAAGTCGACCGGCTCGGGGAACGCCTCGTTGCACTTTGGCTGCGCCCAGTTGCAACGCGCCGCGAATGGACACCCTGGCAAGGGCTTGGCCACGTTAGGAGGCAAGCCCGGGATCGGGATCAACCTCGCGGCGCGACCCTTGTCCAACCTCGGCACGCTGCGCAACAACCCCACCGTGTACGGGTGCGAGGGCTTGTGGAAGAGCGCGTTCGATGGCGCCTCCTCCATCACGCGCCCCGCATACATCACGATGATGCGATCGGCCATCCCTGCCACGACCCCGAGGTCGTGCGTGATCATGATCACGCTCGTCCCGAAGTCCTCGCGCAGATCCTTGATCAACTCCAGAATCTGCGCCTGGATGGTCACATCCAACGCCGTCGTCGGCTCGTCCGCGATCAACAACTCGGGCTGACACAACAGCGCCATCGCGATCATCACGCGCTGACGCATCCCGCCCGAGAACTGGTGCGGGTACTGGTCGAAGCGCTCGCGCGCTGCCGGGATGCCGACCTTGGTCAACATCTCGACCGCCTTCTCGCGCGCCTCTTCCTTACCCATCCCCTGGTGGGTCATGAGCGGCTCGGTCAACTGACGCGAGATCTTCAAGAAGGGGTTCAGAGAAGTCATCGGATCTTGCCAGATCATCGAGATCCGGTTGCCCCGAATCTTGCGCATCTCCCTCGGCTTGAGCTTGAGCAGATCCTGTCCCTTGAACAGGATCTCGCCGCCAGCGATGATCCCTGGAGGTTGCGGGATAAGCCCGAGCACCGTGATCTGCGTCACGGACTTTCCGCTCCCGGACTCTCCCACCACGCCGACGCACTCGCCAGGGCGCACCGAGTAGCTCACGCCATCGACCGCGCGCACGACGCCTTCGTCCGTCTTGAAGTGTGTCTTGAGGTTCTTTATCTCGAGCAATGGCTCGCTTGATTCACTCACGCGATCCCTCTCCTAACAATAACAAGTCTCATTCGTTCACAGCCACGTTCGACGTATCAGTCCTTGCGGAGCTGAGGATCGAGCGCGTCGCGCAAACCATCGCCCAGGAAGTTCATGCTCAACAGCGTCACCGCCAGCGCCAACCCTGGCGCGATGATCATCCATGGCGCCGCCTCCATGTTCTGGCGACCTTCGCTCGCCAGCGCTCCCCACGAGGTCAACGGCGCCTGAACACCGAGCCCGAGGAACGAGAGGAATGCCTCCTCCAACATCACCGCAGGCACTGTCAGCGTCGAGTAGACGATGATCGGGCCGAGCGCGTTGGGGATGAGGTGGCGGAAGATGATCGCCGCGCTCGGCGTGCCGATGCAACGCGCCGCCTCGACGAACTCCTGCTTCTTCAAGCTGATGACCTGGCCACGCACGATGCGCGCCATCGTCAACCACTGGATCGCGCCGAGCGCCATGAACAACAGGAACAGGCTGCGCGTCTGGAACACGGAGATAAGCAAGATCACCAGGAACATGAACGGGAGGCCGTACATGATGTCGACGATGCGCATCATCAGGTTGTCGACCTTGCCGCCAACAAAACCCGCCGTCGCGCCCCAGGTCACGCCGATAAGGAAAGACACCAACGTCGCGATCAAGCCGACCGCCAACGAGATCCTCGCCCCGTAGATCAAGCGCGTGAGCAAATCTCGCCCGAGCTGGTCCGTCCCGATGAGGTTCACCCTCGGCGCCGGGAAGCCGCCATACTCCTGCGGCGTCAACTCGCCATCCTCGTTCGCGTCCTTGAGCGCCATCACCGAGCGCGCCTCGCCGATCGTGATCACCTCGACGAGCTTCCCAGCTTCCTCGAAGCTGATGCGGCCATCATCGCCAGCGTCACACAGGAAGATGTCCTGGTTCTCGATCGGCGCGAGCGAAACACGCACCATCGCCCACTTGTTGCAATCGGTCGAAAACTCACTGGGCGGAGGCAAGCTCAATGGCGCGCGCACATACTCGCCATAGGAGAGCGAACCATCGCTGTCCTCGTCGAGCGTGCGGAACTCCTGACGCCAGTATGCTTGCTGCACCTCTCTGTCCGTGATCACGCCATCGCCGTTGGCATCCACCTTCTCGAAGGCCCACTCTCCGGTGGTGCTCATCAAGTCGTAGTGCACGATCGGCACGCTGCGCGCGCCTGGCGGCTTTGGCGCCACGAACGGGTGCTGCTCGTCGAGCGTGAAGTGCGTGACGCTCGCGCTCAGGACCTCGTAGCCAATGGCGATAAAGCCCATAAACAACACGACGGCTGCGCCAGCCATCGCCGCATAATTCTTTCGCAAGCGCCGGAGAGCATCGATCCAGAGGCTCGTCCCTTGCTCGAGTTGTGTGCCCTCTTCGGGCTTGGAATCACTCATCGAAGAAACCTCCTCAGTCATAGCTCACGCGTGGGTCGAGCCACGTGTAGACCACATCCACCACCATGTTCAGGATCACCAGGATGCTCGAGTACATGATCACCGTCCCCAACACGACGTTGTAGTCGCGGTTGAGCGCGCTGCGCACGAACTCCTTGCCAACCCCTGGCAAGCCAAAGATCTCCTCGACGACCACGCTGCCCGTGAGCATCGCCGCGATCGCTGGCCCCATGTAACTGACCACCGGGAGCAAGGCACCCTTGAGCGCGTGACGCACGACGACGACCTGCTCTGCGAGGCCCTTGGCCCGCGCTGTGCGGATAAAATCCTGGCGCACGATCTCGAGCATGCCGCCGCGCGTCAGGCGCGCGATGTAGGCCGTGTAGTAGAGCCCCAGCGTGATACTCGGCAAGACCGAGTCCCACCAGGAGTCCCACCCCACCGCGGCGAACCACCCCAGCTCGAGCGAGAACAACATGATCAGCACCGGCCCCAACACGAAGTTCGGGATCGAGACGCCGAGCATGGCCACCGTCATCAGGGAGTAATCCTGGATCTGGTTCTGCTTTAACCCGGCGACAAGCCCTGCGGGGATGCCGATAAGCAGCGCGATAAACAACGCCTGGAGGCCGAGCTGGAAGGTAAACGGAATACCTGCGCTCAAGGTCTCCCAGACGCTCAGGTCTGTCTTCATGCTCTGGCCGAGCGATCCGCTCGCGAGCGTCCCGACATAGGTAAAGTACTGCGTCTCGCCCCACTGCCCTGGTCCCAATACGTTGACCGGGCCTAGCTCGAAGCCACTACTCTTCTCCCACATCTGGCATTCGGCCACTGGCGAGATGGGAATCTCGGTGTAGATGGGGAAGACGGGCAGATCGAGGCTGTTCTCTTTGACGCACGCGCAGGTGTTCGACTCGCGCTCTTTCAAGCACGGGTTCGAGGGGGCCTGGCGCGTGATCCAGAGCGAGGCAGTGATAATGATCAGGATGACGAAGATGCTCGAAACGAGCCTCCGCAAGATAAAGCGCGTCACCTTCGACTCTCGACTTGGGGGATGGGTTCAGAGGGACACGCGCGCCGAGGCTTATCGTTTAAAGCCATCGACGCGCGTCCCTTGCCTTGGTCTTCTCTCACGCAGGAGCTGCCCGCGTGAACGCGACGTTCACTTCTTGTCGGGGAGCGACATGTACTTGAAGAGGTGAATGTCGCGGTTGTGCTCGTGGAAGCCCTCGAGCTTGCGGCTCGCGAGCATGTTGTTGGTGTAGAAGTAGATCGGAATCACTGGCCCTTGCTCGAGCAGAAGCTTCTCGGCCTCCTGCAAGTAGTTGCGGCGCTGGCGAACGCTCGGCTCGGCCTGTGCTTTCTGGATGAGGTTGTCGTACTCGGGGTTGCTCCAGCCGGTGTCATTGTTGCCGTTGCCAGAAACCCACATGTCGAGGAAGGTCATCGGGTCGTTGTAGTCACCGATCCAACCTGCCCTGGCGACCTCGTAAGAGAGCGTGTCGATGTCCTGGAGGTAGGTCTTCCACTCCTTGTTCACCAGCTCGACCTCGACGCCGAGGTTTGCCTTCCACATCGCCTGCACCGCCTCGGCGACCAGCTTGTGGTTCTCATCCGTGTTGTAGAGGAGCTTGATCTTGAGCGGCTTGTCGTCGCCATATCCTGCCTCTGCAAGGAGCTTCTTGGCCTTCATCGCGTTCGGCGAGATCGTGAAGGCGGACTCGTAGCCCGGCATGGAGTTGGGGACAAACGCGAGCGCTTCGGTGTAGAGGCCCTTCATCGTCTGGTTGACGAGTTGCTGGCGGTCGATCGACATCGAGAGCGCCTGACGAACGCGGTTGTCCTTGAGGGGACCATCCGCCTTGACGTTGACGCGGTAGTAGTAGGTCCCGAGCAACGCGTGGCGCACGTAATCGGGGTGCATCACGAGGTTCGAGACCTGCGCCACAGGCAAGCTCGTCCCCGTCCAGTGCAACTCGCCGGTCTGGTACGCCTTCACCACCGTGTTCAAGTCCGAGATGATGCGGAGGCGCACCTTGTCGAGCTTGACGTTGGAAGCGTCCCAGTAATTCTCGCTCTTCTCGAGGATGACATCCTGCTGAGGCTTGTAGCTCGCGAGCTTGTAAGCGCCGTTGGTGATGATGTTTTCCGGCTTGGTCCAGTCATCGCCGTGTGCTTCCACGGCCTTCTTGGGGACGGGGAAGAAGGTGTAGAACGACACCAACTCGGGGAAGTAAGGCGTGGGCGCGGTAAGCGTCACCACGAGCGTCTGCGCGTCAGGCGCCTTGATGCCGACCTTGCCCCAGTCGCTCTCCTTGCCCTCCGAGTACGCCTGCGCGCCCTCGATGTTCCACAACAACTGCACGTAATCCGCGGGGAACTCCGGCGTCAGAATCCTCTTCCACGAGTAGACAAAGTCCTCGCTCGTCAAGGCGTCGCCGTTGGACCACTTGGCGTCAGCGCGAAGCTGGAAAGTGTAGGTCTTGCCATCCTCGCTCACGGAGAAGCTCTCCGCGACACCAGGAACAACAAGATCCTTGGCGTCCTTGAGGTCCTTGGTCTTTGGACCTGGCATCAACAACCCTTCGAACAGGTTGAACGCCAGGCGCCCCTCGGGAGCGCCGCTCATCTTCGCGGTGTCGAACGTCTCCGGGTCTGCTGCGAGCGCGGTGGTGAAGAACTCCGCCTTCGATCCCGCGACGAAGTCGTCGGAGTCGCCATCTGGGCTCGTGGCGGCACCCGTGGTGCTCGTGGCCCCCTTGGCCTTGGGCTTGACCTCTTCCGGGGTCTTGTCACAGCCAACCCCGATGCTCAGCGCGATCAAGCTCGCGAGCACAGTGGCAGAAGACATGGACGACAACATACGCTGCATGGAGAACTCTCGTAGTCAGGACGCGCTCGATGACCTCTCGTGAGTCAACCTCGAAGCATTCGCAGAGGTTGTCGGTTCGAGCGCGTGAATCAACGTTTCTTGGGATCTCATCTGCGTGGCACCTTGCGCACAGCTCGCGCTTTTTGCAAGTCACGCATCGAGGATCATTCGATGGGGCGCAGTTTTAGCGCTGAGGATTGCGTGGTGTCAATGACCGAGGAGTGGCCTCCCCTTTGCCTCGCGCCGCGCCAGAGCGCGGCCCGGGAAAGCGAGGGGCCGAATTTTTTGCCACAGGTCGTCGAACCGCGACCCTGGGT
>JAYZVO010000130.1:0-46865 GCA_036155555.1 Myxococcota bacterium | reverse complement strand
GAGGAGTGTCCTCGAGGACACTCCACCACAGCACCTCGGCAGCGCGCGCGAGTTCTACTGGAACATCCGCGTCAACATGGCGAGGCAGTATCACCTGGCGTCGGAATCGGAGCGCGCGTGGCAGATCATCGGCCAGGTCGTGCAAGAAATAGAAGAAGCCGGCGTGACCGCCGGCCCCCAGCTCGCGCACGCCTTGCGGCTAGCGAGCACCTCGTTTGGGTAACAAACGAGGAGCGAAGGTCACGCACTCATGATGCGTTTGCCTTGAGGCGCTTCTCGGAGTGCTCGACCACCCAGCGAATGAGCTTTTTGTAGTCGGAGGCGCCGCGAGACTCGGGCGCATACTCGAAGATCGTCTTGCGATGCCTGGGCGCTTCCTTGAGGCGAGTGTTGACGCGAATGGGCGGGAGGACCTTGTCGTGGAAGTAACCGCGCAAGGTCTTGACCGATTCGTCGCTGATGTTGTTTCGCATGTCATAGAAGGTGGGCAAGATCCCGAGGATGCTGATCGGGTGCATGAGCACCTGGTTGACATTCTTGAGGGTCTTGAGCAGCTGCTTGACGCCAACGAGGCTCAGGAAATCGCAGGAGACCGGCACGATCAGGTGCTCTGCAAAGGTCAACGCGTTCATGTTGAGCAGTGAGAGGCTCGGACCACAATCGAGGATGATGAAGTCGTAACCTTGCTCGGACTCGAGGACGCGACGAAGGACGCGATCGCGTCCTTCGTTCAAGCGCGCGAGGAAGATCTCGGTGCTCGCGAGCGTCTCGTTTCCAGGCAACACATCGAGGCTCGGGCGCGCCGAGATCACGCAGTCGCGCAGCGGCTGCTGCTCGACGAGCACATGAAAGAGGGTCTTCTCGCCCTTGATGCCGAGGCTAATGCCGACGTGACCCTGAGAGTCGACGTCGATAATCAGGACGCGGTAGCCCGCCTCGACGAGTCCAGCGCCGAGGGTGACGGCGGTGGTCGTCTTGCCGGTGCCCCCTTTCTGGTTAAGGACGGCGATGCGCATCGGGCCGTGCTCTTGTTGCACGACCTTTCGGCGCACATCCTCGACGACGGCGTTGCGGCACTCCATGGTGCAGAAGTGAACGTCGACGCCGTTTCGCGTGCCCTTTTGGAAGGCGTACTTGGGCACGAAAGAGGTGCCGCAAGTGGAGCACTCTTCCTCGCCGTTATCAGCAGCTTGCTGATGGCGACACGTCTGCGAGCAAAAATAAGTGGTCTCGCCCTGGTTCTGTTCGATTTGGTAGCGAAACTTGACCAGGAACTGTTTGGAGCACACGCTGCACTGTTTGAGTGCCATGGCCATATCGACTCTCCATGTCTTTCTTACTCGGACGCGACCACTCCATTTCGCGTTTATCGAGTGATGTGTCCTTTCGACCTTCGGGGGTCTCCTTCTCACAAAGGCCGCGCGCCCATCACGCTCTTTGCAGGAGCCGTGATGCACACCCCCAGAGAACTCTTCCCTGGTTCGTCGCTCACACTAGCGGATTTCACTGCAAATGGCAACGCGTAGGGCAGCCACCACAGCACGTGGCCGATCATGCGATGGTGGCTACGCAAGAGGGCTTCATGGCTGGATGATGCAATCCACATCATCCTCGTCAACCTCCATATCACAGTCGTTGTCGATGCCATCATCACAGATCTCGATGATGTCACATACGCACCCCTCATCGACCACGCCGTCACAGTCGTTGTCGATACCGTCATTGCACTGCTCGGCCTCGAGCATGCAGCAATCCTCGTCGACGATCGCGTCACAATCGTTGTCGATGCCATCGCAGATCTCGACTGTTTGTGGACACTCCTCCTCTGCATCGAGCGCCCAGAACGCGCGGTGATTCCCCTCTTCGGTGTCTTGAAACGGCATCCAAAAGGCGGCATAGCTCGCGTCCTGCTCGACCTTGCTCAAATCGATCGCTGCGCCCCAAAGCTGGTCGCGACCACCACCCTCGATGATGTGGCCGTAAGCGCGCAGCGATGAGAACGCGAGGAAGTAGACTTCACTGGTGCTCGAGACTGGAGCCCAGGTGGGCATCGTGTTTCCAATCTCGACGACCTCGTCCTCAGGACCAACGCGCTCATTCATCCGCGTCAGCGGATAGACCACGCCGCTGTCCACACTCACCAGATACATCGTCGCGGTCTTGCTATCCTTTGACCCGCCCTCTCCTCGCGCGAATGCGATCCACTTGCTGTCTGGTGTATAGCTCGGGAAAAAGATCGCCTCGTCCTCGCCAGGTTCGACGAGCACTTCAGGCTCCCCAAATGTATCCGGTCCCGTCACGGGCAAGATCGCCAACGAGGTCCCCTTGACGGACTTGTTGCCGAGCTTCTCCTGGCTATAAACGATCGCGACCGAACGCCCATCGGGTGCCCAATCCGGATGCGAAGCAAACGCCTCCCCAGGAAGTTCGATCTCCTTGATCGGTGTACCTGCGTTGGCATCGTAGAGCTTTAACTGACCTGAGCTGGCGTAGAGCACCCGGCTCGAGTCAGGGTTAAATGTCGCCCACCCGCCCTTGGGTTCCTCTTCATCTGGAGGAGGCAACAACACATCGCGCTCGGGGACCGAGACCACCCTCGCGTTCTCTCCGCTGTAGTTGACAAACAGCTTTCGTCCATCACGAGAGACAGTGTGACAGGAGACACACGCGTCATCTTCTGACTCGGGATCGGAATAGAACTTCGTGGCGAGCGGCGCTGATATGTGCGCCTTCATCACGCCTGCGGTGCCTGTTGACCAGTAATAAAGCGCGCCGAGCACATCGGTTTCCGAGAAATGAAGTGTGATCTCGCGCGAGGTGTACACCACCTCGGGAGCGTCCAGATCAATCCCTCTCACCTTCATCTCGACGCTCGACCCGGCGTGGGTCTCGGCGAGCCAGCGCCAATCTTCTGGTGATGAGAGGAGTGAGGCTCCCATCGTGTAGAGTCGTACATTGGCGACGTCACTGGAGAAGGAGACCTCGAAGAGGTCGAGATCCTCGCTCACCCACTGGTACTCGACGCGCTCGAGGTTGCGAGGAAACATCGTCTCGTGGCTCGGATAAACCAGCATCAACTTCATCACGTCGACTTGATCCTGGCTTGTGGGTTGGTCGAACGCACCGAGCATCTGCTCGTCGACCTCCTCCTTGACGCTGCGCGCCTCGAGCATCAAAACGATCGACGCCTCCGCCGAGGCCGCGCCCTCTGTGACCGTGAGCTTTGTCTCACCGCCAAAACCAGCGCTGCGGAACGTGTCGCCATCGATCTCACCGAGCGCGTTGTCCTCGAGCGCCCATGAGACACGATCCGTCACATCTGTCTCGACCCCCTTGATGTTGGCATAGACGGTGAATTTGGCTTCCTCAAACGGCGCCGTGCCGTCCTCGACAAGACGCACAGTTTCAGGCTCGATGCGCAAGCCCTCGAGCACATCACCGCCACCATCCTCCCTCGTCGAGAGATCCGGAGTCGACGACTGATCCACTCCACGCGACATGTCCGGCGAGGCGCTGTTCATGCCGTGTGATTGTGGCGTGCTCGAATCGGTGTCCTCGCAGCCCGCGCAAGAACTCAACACGCTGAGCGCCGCGAACAAAAACGTCACCTTCTTCATGACTCCCCCCTTTTCGCACTGTTTCCGTGGCCCTCTCATCATCGGCGATTTAGGCCCGAGCGTCAATCTATTGACGCTCGGGCCGAAATCGCCCTACTCCTCGGGGACCTCGCCGTAGACGCGCCGAAATTGCAACAGCGCGAAGAAGCCGACGAGGACACCAAACCACAAGGTCGCGAATCGGATCAGGTAGGTCGCGGCGCCAGCGGGCGCGCGAGTGGTGAACACACCGAGCAACATCAACCCGCCGATCATGCCTCCCTCGGTCACCCCCAAACCTCCGGGCAAGAAACTCACCGCGCCGAGAATCGTGGTCATCGAGAAGATAAAGAGTGCGTCGAGCACGCTCCCGCCGCCACCGAGCGCGGTGATGATCCAATAAAAGGCGATCCCCTCCATCGACCAGGAGATCACGCTCATCAACGTCGTCACCGTCAGCGCCTTCCACCCCACGAGCTGACGCATCGACTCGTAAGCCTCCTCGAGCTTGTCGTGGAGCTTTCCGACCACGGGGAGTCCCGCGATGATTTCGAGCATCCAGGCGATCAACCTCGGCTGGTTCAAAATGATGATCGCGGTGACCACCACCACAAGACTCACGACAAACGCCCACCTGCCAAAGGTGAATGCCCCCACCCCCAGCGATGCGATGACAAACAGCCCGAGCAAATCAGTGAGGCGCTCCGCGATCACGATCGGCGCGGTGCGCGCGGCGGGGATCTGCTGCGCTTCACGCAGCAGCAAGCTCTTGAGGACCTCGCCAAGCTTCCCTGGCGTCACGCTCATCACCAAGCCCGCGAGAAACACGTTCAGGCTCAGCGGCCACGCCACCTGCAACCCGAGCAGCCGCAAGTAATAGTGCCACTTGGCAAAACGCACCGAGTAATTGACCACGGTCAGCCCGAGCGCCCCCAAAAACACGAGGTAGGGGAAGTCGAGGAGCACCGAGGCGACCTCCCTGGCGTCTGTCACCAGCCCGAGGATGGCATAAACCACCACCCCGAGGATCACGCCCCACAAGATCCGCTTCTCCATCTGCTCACGCTCTCCTTGCCCAGGTTCGCGGGATGAAAACGACGCCCGCGTCGGAAATTGACGCGACATCTTACGGAGAAGCGGCCTGGGATACCAGCGTCGACCGCCAATGAAACGCGGCATTCGTTGACGATAAGCGCGACACAGGCTAATCTTCGCACCATGATTGGTTCCTCCCGATTCAGGTCAACGGCTCGATTCGCCGACGCGTCCCTCTCTCGAGCGAGAGAAGTCAGTCTCCCTTCACTCCACTCTTTGCGAAGTGCTCATGACGCAAACTCAAAATCATAATGCATCTGGTGGCGCCGAGATGACGCCCGAGCGGCAGCAAGAACTCGCCATCGCGCGGCGCTGCTTCAACTCCATGGAGAGGCTCACCAACCAGGTCTTGAGCTACCCTCCTGGGCACCCCGCCATCGAGAGCGCGCTCGAGAACACCTACAAGACCTTCTTCGAGTACTTCCAGATCACAGACCGCCTCACGGTGCAGGTCCACCCACACTCTCTGCGCCTGCTCAACTCGGAGGAGGACGTCTGGGAGACGGACGAACCGCGCGATTACTGCTTTGTCCTTAGCCGCGATGGGATTTTCCTGATTCATATCCTCGCAGGCATCGACAAGACCGAGCTCAAGCGCTTTGTCGAGGTCCTCAACTTCATCATCGAGAACCGCAACGACCCCAACGTGCAAGCCGCCACCGTCTTCTTCGAGGCGGGCTTTCGCTACATCTCCTACGACGCGCTCGACGAATCACTCGCCGCGCTCGCGGGGATCGACCTCGATATTCGAAACCGCGACACCAAGGAAGAGAAGGAAGAGATCGAGGAGCTCTTTAACGACGCCTTCGAGAAGAAAGAAGACGAGGCTGGCGAGCAGGTCGACGGCAACTACGAGATCAACGTCTCGAACCCCTCGGAAAAGCTACGCAAGATCGAGGTCGGCTCTCGTGAGTTCCTCACACTCGATGACGAAGCACAGCAACACTTGCTCGAACTCAGGCTCGGCTTCACCGAGCACGCCGAGCTCGAGCACCGCGAGGGAGAGATGCTCTCGGCGATCCTTGGCGCCAAGCCAAAGGCAGAGCTTCGCATCCAGGCGGTCGAGCAGATCGGCGAGGTGATGGGCGCCCTGCTCGCGACCAACCAACCGTGGGAAGCGCTCACGTTCCTGAAGCTCATTCACCACTGGCGCGACAAGTTCGCCCCGGAGGTCGCCCACGAGCTCAAGAACATCGTCAGCCAATGCTTCGACAAGCGACGCAATCAGGAGCTCGTCAGGCAAGCGCTCCAGGCCGACACCAAAGAACGCCGCATGATCCTCCAGATGTTCAACGCGCTTCACCTCGATGACCCATCCGCGAGCCTGGCGCAGGTCGTCGGCTGGGACATCGACGACGAAGCGCGCCAGGATATCCTGCGCTACCTCAAGGAGCGCTCGCGCTATAGCTTTGACTTTCTGGAAGAGGCGATCCTCGACATTTCGGACGAGTACGCCGATCCGATCTTCGAGATCCTCGAGTCGGGCATGCCTCGCTCTCGCCCCATCCTCATCAAGGTGCTCACCGCCGAGCTCACGCCGCCACTGAAAGCAAAGGCCATGACGCTTCTGCGCGGCACCTGGAGTGACCCGATCGAGGTGCGCGACCTCGTCGTGCCGCTGGCGAGTTCGCAACACTCCGAGCTTCGCATCGAGGCGTGCAAGGCGGTCGCCGAGGCGACGCCGCAACACATCGTGCGCGTGATGGCGCCGCTCTTCTCCGACGCGCTCAGGAAGCGCCCCGAGGAGGAGGTCCGCGAGCTCTCCAAGCTCTTTGTCGACAAAGGGGGCCAGGCCGCCGTCGAGAAACTCACCGAGCTCGTGCACAGGCGCGGCCTGACAACCTCGGAGCAAGAGCGCGAGCTCGCTGTCTCCATCGTGCGGTCGCTTATCCGAACGCCCCACCCCGCCGTGATCTCGATGCTCGACACCGTGGCAAAAGACTGGCTCGTCCCGCAACGCATCCGCTCCGCCTGCAAGGAGATCTACGAGATCCTCAAGACGGGCAACTAGGAAAGAAGCTGTTTGACGCGAGCAGCGGGAAGACGCGCTCGATGCACCTCGCTGAGAGAGAATCGAAATGACCACCGACAACTTCAACGCCTTGCAAGATGGCATCCCCGGACAGGATCTCAGGGACCCGCAGGTCTTCGGACGCCTCTTCTTCGACAACCTCTACCGCATCCTCAAGGTCGGCTCGATTTACAACATCGAGCACAACCAGACGCGCATCGCCATCGATGAATTCTTCGAGTTCTTCCAGGCGAGCATGCGGGAGATGACCGACGAGTCCTTCGCGATCCTGATTCGCGACGAATTGGCCGTGGTCAACGGCACCACGCTGCGCCTCGATCGCACCGCGCAAAAGCGCCACAACGAGATGCGCGACCTGTTCACCGCGGCCAAAATCCGCGGGCTAGAGCTCCTGGGCAACATGAGCGTGGATGACTTCATGCGCTTTCTGGTCGAGCTCAACGACGCGAGCAAGACCGGCATCGGGATGGAGCATGTCAACATCCCGACCATCCAGATCGCGCACGGGGAGCCGATCCGCTCGATCATCGAGGCGGTCTCCAAGGTCAACAAGTCGATGTATGTCGCGCACGTCTATATTCGTGGCCTGGTCAAGGTCAAGAGCATGCACGAGCAGGTGCGCGAGCGGCAGGACTCCAACATCCCCATGGGTGTGATCAAACGCATCCTGCAAACCGTCTCGCAGCTGCTCAACGACGATGACTTCACCATCCTCGGCCTGCTCCCGCTGCGTTTGCTCCCACCAAACCTCTCGACGCACTCCTTCAACACAGCCATCTACTGCATGTTGCTGGCTGACCGCCTCGGGCTGCCAAACCAGATGGCGACCCACATCGGGATGGCCGTCCTGTACCAGGACGTCGATCGCCTCGTCGGCGTCGCCGTCGCGCACCGCGATCGCGAGACGATGCTCGACCTGAACCACCAGTTCAGCTCGAACCTGCGCGATGTCGCCAGGATGCTCACGCGCGTCGAGGGTGATGTCGTCTCGACCTTGCGCGTGCTGCTGACCTACGAGCGCGGCTGCCCCTTTGGCGACAAGGTCAAGCGCCCCTTCTATCGCGGCTCGCGTCACCTGCACCTCGTCACGCGCATGATCGACCTCTGCCGCACCTACGATCTGCTTATCCAGGGGCTCGAAGGTTACAAGCCAAGGCGCCCAGACCTCGCGATCCAGTACCTCGAGAGCCGCGCCGGAGAATCCTTCGACGAAGCACTCGTCGAGCTCTTCATCTCGACCATGGGCATCTACCCCATCGGCGCGACCGTCGAGCTGACCACCGGCGAGCGCGCCATGGTGATTCGCACCCCCTCGCCCTCATCTGACCCGAGGCGTCCTGTTATCAAGATCCTCGGTGGTCGCGAAACAGTCATCGACCTCTCGGAGAGTCGCTACGCGCACATGGAGATCGCACGCTCGGTGGCAACCACCGAGCAAGACTTCGCCGCATCCAGGCTCTTCCTCCTCACCTGACCTTATGGCTGGTGGTTCGAGCCACGCGGAAGAGCAAAGCAAAGGGGCCTGGTTTCGTTCGAAACCAGGCCCCTTTGCTTTGCTCTTCCGCGTCGACTCAGGTCGCCACGATAACTCCCTTGTTTGCCAACTCCACGAGCACCTCCAATGTCTCGAGGCGACTCATCGCGCTCAGGTCGAGGATGTCCTCGAAGGTCATGAACCCATCGATCTGACTGAGCAGGAACCCGGAGCGGTGATCCAGGTTGAGCTGCGGCAACATGCTCATCTTCACGTCGAGCACAGGTGTCTTCGTGAGCGATCCGAGCGCGTCGATGTGCGCGCGCTCGAGCTCGCCCTCGACGGAATCGAGCATCTCGCTTGCCCATGGCGCGCCACCCTCCGAAATCACACCGAGGATCAACTCGCGCGCCTCGGCGAAGCGACCATCCTCGTAGAGTTCACGAGCTTCTTCCTGCGGCGTGAGCTCGATCAAAGGAGGTTCGGACTCTTCCGTGCCGAAGGCGTTTCGAGCCTTCTCCGAGTCCACGAGCGCCTTGCGGACGCCAGTCGGGGCCTCGTGCGCGAAGGGGTTCTCGCGCGAGAGCGAGCCCGAGCGATCAAAGCCCTCGTGACGCCCGGTCAAGGGGCGGCTCGGCGGGCGATTCATCACAGGCTCGCCGCGGTACGAGGACTTTGTCTCGCCAGCGACGGAGTGTTCCGCGGCCAGTGATTCTGCGAGAGCGAAGAACTCGTCTTCGGAAACATCGGGGACCGAGGCGGAAACCTCGGGTTGGACTTTCGCGCCAGGTTGCGAATTGTTCGGCTTGAAGGGCATGCCGAACATGGTGCCGCGCACGCCCTCGCCAGAAGCCTCGGAGTCGGAGCCGAGGAGCCCCCCGAGCAGGTTCGGCTCGACCTTCCCTGCGGGAGTCTTCTCACGCGAGAATTGCCCTGGAGAGGATGCGGACGCCGCCTCGGCGCGTGCTTTCTCGGCCATGGCTGCGGGGCGAATATCTGGCGAACTCAGCCCCAGATCGAAGTCGAAAGGATCGCTCTCTTCTGCGGCTATCGGAGCTGGTGAAGAAACGCGTATTGGCGCAGGTGCGGGTGTAGGGTCAGGTTGTGGTGCTGGCAATGAAGGGCTCTGAACCTCTTCGATTTGCGGACCATCGAACCCGAGGTCGAAGTCGAAGAGATCATCCTCGTCTTCCTCCTCTACTTTTGCCTGAATCGGAGCAGGTTGCGGCTTGCCAAATCCGGAATCGCGCTTCTTCGACGAGAATGGGAAACCGGATTGTGGGACAGGTTTCGCGGCGCTCTCGGCAGGACCATCCGCGAACATCCCGCCATACTCGCCAGGATTTCCTTCACCACTACCCGTGATACCGGGCACAGCGGTCTTGTCTTCGTGAATGCTGCTGCGCCTGGACTCGTGCGGTTCTTCCGATGGCGCGAAGTCCGCATCAGAGAACCAATCATCCTCGAGCCCTGGCATCCCCGCTGGTTCAGGCGCGACCGACCAGTCTTCATCCTCGAAGAGACCTGGAGATTCGGCCGTGGGCTCGCGCTCCTTGCGAGCGGACTCGGTGCGCGACTGCGCGATCAACTCCGGCGTGAGCGCCGGGTTCGCGCGCGTCTCGCGGCTATGCGCTTCGAGCTCGATGGCCGGGTTGGATTGCGTCTCGCGCGTGTTCGGGTCGCTATCTCCCCAGAGTGAGACGCGGAGTGAATCCTCCTCAGGTTCATCGATAACATCTGGCGAGCGCGAGTTCTCCAACAAGCTCTGGAACAGGTTCGCGTCCCCCTTCTCTCGATCAAACACCGCGGTGGCGTCGCGATTCTCACGATCAAATGGAGAGGATTGACCGCCGGGTATGCCAGGTCGAGCGAAGGGATTGCCCTTCGGTGAGAACGCATCATTGTCCACGTCAGGCGTGTTCAAGAGATCGCCTGTCTCGTGCTGGATCGTCGCCAGCTTGCCCATCGACATCTCGGCCAGGGCTTCCTCTGGTTCATCATCCTCATCCCCGAGGATGTCGAAGAGCGAGTCTTCTCGAAGCTCATCCTCTCCGGGAACCTGTGCGAGCGTGGGCGGGTCCTTCGGGCGATCCTCTGGCACCTCGAGCGCGCCCGCAGACAACCAGGAAGGCCGCTCCGGGACCTCGACCTCTGCGGCCATATCAGGAGTGGAGGGTGCCTCCTCCTCGTCGTCAAAGCTCAGGTCGAAGTCGAGGTCAAAGCTGTCATCTTGCTGGTAGGTCTCGGGCGCCTGTTCTTCGAGCTTGGGCTTGCTCTTCTCGACAGATATGGGGAGAGAATCCTCATCACCGAAGCTCAGGTCGAAGTCGAGATCAAAGCTGGCGTCCTGTTGGTAGGTTTCAGGCGCTTGCTCTCTTGCAGGCTCTTCATCGCTCCCGAAGCCAGCGAAGGGATCGTCTTCCTCGTCCTCTCCGCCGAAGACCAGCTCGGGTTCGGAGGCTTGCTCGGGCGCATTGACCTCTTCCTCCTCGTCGTCAAAGCTCAGGTCGAAGCTCAAATCAAAGCCGTCATCCTGTTGGTATGACTCGGGGACCTGCGCTGCTTCCGCAGGCGCTTCGTCGGGCTGTGACTCTTCAAAGCCTGCAAAAATATCACTTTCCAGCTCGGCGGGCTCCTCTTCCTCTCGAGAGGCAGGCTCCTCGTCATCAAAGCTCAGGTCGAAGTCGAGATCAAAGCTGTCATCTTGCTGGTATGACTCGGGGACCTCTTGCTCTTGCTGAGAAGGCTCCTCATCAAACCCCATCGCGCCATCGCTCTCGAAAGCCGCGAAGGGGTCCTCTTGCTCAGACGCCTCGCTTTCAGGGGTGCTGAAAGCGAGGTCGAAGTCGTCGAGGCTCGCGCTCCCGTCTTGCTCTGCGATGCTCCCTTGCGAGAAGAGATCATCGAAACCAAGATCAAAGCCACCGCCCGTTTCAGTCTCCATGGATGCTGCGATCTGACGCGCTTCCGAAACCTCCGAATCATCTTCGCCGCCAAGATCCGTCATGGGGACGGGCTCGGAGTCGCTCGGAGAGTTATCCTGTTCTACTTGCTCCTCTTCATCGTCGAACGCGTCGAAGGTCAGGTTGAAGAGGTCATCGTCATCATCTTCGTCCTCGAGCGAAGGAACTTCTTCTTCGAGTTCAGGTTCCTGTCGAGGTGACTCCTCACTGGCTGGCGAGAAATCAAAGAGATCCTCATCCTCATCCTGTATTGCGGGAGGTTGCTCCTGAGCGAACACCTCGTCGAGCGGCGCACTGGAAGAATCGCCCTGCTCTGGCGAGAGCGGCTCCTCGTCCTCCGGTTCACTCGTGAAGTCGTCCGGGGCTGGCTCGGACTCTTCCACGCTGGCCTCGGAAGCAAACGCGCGCGGCGAGCCGTCGAGTTGCTCCTCTGGAGCCATCATGGAGGGAACCAATGTCCTGTCCCCTTCCTCATCGATCTCCCACTCCTGGGATGTCGCCGAAGAGTTCGTCGCGCCTCCGCTGCTCCCCATGTCGAACCAGGGAGCCTGCGTCTGATCTTCGTCAAAGAAGCCCTCGAGAGAAGGCGCATCCGAGGCGGCATTGATCGGGGCCGAGTCCTCATCGAGGGGATTCTCTGCTTCATCAGGGAAAGAGAAACTATCGAAGAAGGTGCCGATGGAAGGATCTGCGCCGACGCCCTCTTCCTCGACCGCGTCCTGCGCCAGAGGTTCGACTGGTGCAGGTTCGTCGTGGACGACCTCTTCCTCCAGAGGCTCTTCGACCGAGGACTCTTCGAGTACCTCGGGTTGGATTTCCTCGAGGATATGTCCTTCTGAGGTCCTGCTCAATGACTCGAGGATGCTCGGGTCATAAAGGGGAGCTTCGCGCGTGGACGAGACATCCAACGCCCGCTCGAACAAAGGCTCCGGCTCTTCTTCCTCTTCCCCTTCTTCTCGAGGAGGCTCATCCAGGAGGCTGTCTTCTGGTGAGTCAGCGCCATCGTCGAACGAGAGCGCGATGTCCTCGATCTCTTCATCAGCGCCGAAGTCGATGTCGTCCATGCCGAGGTTGACGTCGATCATGACCTCTTCGGAGTCTTCATCGGATTGCTCTCTGGCAAACTCACCGATGGAGGCTTCGAAGAGACCCTCATCTCCCACGCCAAAAATCTCGTCATCTTGCTCGATCTCGAAGCCAAGATCGCTCTCGGCCCCGGCGTCGATATCATCATCGCCCTCTTCGCCAAAACCTCCCCAGCGCGGAGCCGACTCCTGGCTCTCTTCCGCGTGAAACTCGATCGGCATGCCAGCCATGGTCGGCTCGCTCGCCTCGTCTTTCGGGTCCGGCGATGCCTTGGCTTCGGACTCGAAGTTAAGGCTGGGGAAGGAAAGGAGGGAGTCGTCCATCTCGGGCTCTTCGCCCTGTTCCTCGAGCGCGTCGAGGTCATCGAAGAGCGGCTCGCTGGCCTCGAAGGAGAGCTCCTCGAGGTCGATCGCTGCGGGCGCCTCCTCTGGAGGGGCATCCTCGAGGACAGGAGGAGCTTCGTCTAGATCCTCCTGTTCTTCCGAAGGCTCATCGAAGCTCATGTCGAGGACAAAGGCGTCCTGCTCCCGCGAGTACTCTCCAGACTCTTCGACGGAGAAGCTCAGATCGAGATCAAAGATATCGCCCTCGTCCTGACCCGAGGCATCCGGCTCAGGGGTCGCTTCGATATGTTGTGCGGGGTCATCGAAGGAGGGGATGTCTTCGAGCGCGCCATCGATGTCGACATCGATCATCGAGGCGGGTTGCTCGTCTTCGAGAGCATCAGGGAAGGCGTCCTCTTCGAGATCCTCGAAGAAGTCAGAGATCGAGAAGTCGAAGTCGAAATCCGACAACTCCTCTCCGACACGCTCTTGATGCATCTGGCGGGAGCGCGCCTGGAGGTCCGCCAAGACCTCGTAGATATCAGGAGGGAGTTGAGAGAGGTTTTCATCGACTCTGCGCAACAAGACTCCGAGTTCGCGGTCAAAGAAACCGGCCTCGTACACGTCGAGCAAGTGCATCAGCGCTTGCTCTGGTTGTTCTTGTTTGAGCAGGTCCCCCGCAGCCTCCAAATGTTCGACGAGCGCTTGTGTGTCCATGAAATTCTTCTATTACAATTCTTAGCTCGAGAACGATCAAGGCATCGAATGATTCACGCGCCTGGCGCCTCCCTCCCTGCTTGGGCGAGGAGTTACGCGAGCGATTGGAGCAGATCCTTTGCCCTGTCGAGCGCGGAGACCGACGCGGCCACCTGCTCGAAGTCACGGCTCGAGAGCGCATTTCGCGCCTCGTGCACGACGATCTGCGCGCTATCACAGGCATCCCGTACGTCGTCTTCGTTGCGGCCACCGAAGGCATCGACGAGCTTCTCGACCTCGCGGATCAACTTGGTGATCTTCGCGCGTTCGCGCTCGATCTCTTCGTCTTCCTTGAGCGCGACGAGGTAGTCCTGATTCTCCTGGATCATGTCCTGGATCTCATCCTCGGTCAGGCCGCTCGTGGCAGTGACCGTGATCGACTGCTCCTTGCCAGTCTCGAGATCCTTGGCCGCGACCGACACGATCCCATCCGGGCTGATGTTGAACTTGACCTGAACCTCGACAGCGCCCGCGGGCGCTGCGCGCAGGCCGGTAAGGACGAACTCACCGAGGAGTTCGTTCTCGATGGCCTTGTCACTCTCACCCTGGAAGACGACGATCTTGACCGAGGTCTGGTTGTCGCGAACCGTGGTGAAGTTGTGCGAGTGCGAGGTGGGGATGGTGGTGTTGGCTTCGATCAAACGCTCGAAGCCGCCGCCATGGACCATGAGCCCGAGGCTGTGTGGCGTCACATCGAGCAGGAGCACATCTTGCGAGCTGTCGACGAGCGCCATCCCCTGGATCGCGGCGCCGATGGCGACCGCCTCGTCCGGGTGGACCGCCTTGGAGGGCTCCTTGCCGAAGTACTCGGCGACGGCGGCCTGGATCTTTGGCATGCGCGTCATACCGCCCACGAGAATCACGTCGTCGATGTCTGCCTCGTCGAGCCCTGCCTCTTGCAGGGTTGCCTGACAGATCTTGACGCTGCGATGCACCAGATCTGCGACGAGCTCCTCGAACTTCTCGCGCGTGAGCGTGCTTTGAAGGTGGAGCGCTTCGCCGCTCTCCTTGGTGTAGATGAACGGGAGGCTGATCTCGGTCTCCTTCATCGCGGAGAGTTCGATCTTTGCCTTCTCGGCGGCGTCCTTGAGACGCTGCAAGCTCATCTCGTCCTTGCGCAGGTCGACGCGGTGCTCCCTGGCAAACTCATAAGCGAGGTGCTCGATGATACGCGCGTCGAAGTCCTCGCCGCCAAGGAAGGTGTCACCAGCGGTCGAGATGACGTCGAAGACGCCCGCGCTGATTTCGAGCACGGAGATATCGAACGTGCCGCCGCCAAGGTCATAGACCGCGATCGTCGCGTCGAGGTTCTTGCCAAAGCCATAAGCGAGCGCTGCGGCGGTGGGCTCGTTGATGATGCGGACGATGTCGAGCCCGGCGATGCGGCCTGCGTCCTTAGTGGCCTGACGCTGGTTATCGTTGAAGTACGCAGGGACGGTGACGACAGCCTTCTCGGGCTCCTCGCCAAGGTACTCCTCTGCGACGAGCTTCATCTCTTGGAGGATGATGCTCGAGATCTCGGGCAAGCTGTATTCCTTGCCACGGAGCATGATGCGGACATCGTCGTGAGGACCGGGGACGATCTCGTAGGGGCACGTCTCCTGACAGTGCAACACCGCCGGAGAGCCCCACTTGCGCCCGATCAGGCGTTTGGCAGCGTAGACGGTGTGGCGCGCGTTGGTGATGGCCTGACGTTTGGCCATTTGCCCAACGAGCCTGCGGCCCGACTCAGAAATCGCCACGATCGAGGGGGTCGTCTTGTACCCACCCTTGTTCGGGATCACCTTTGGGGCTCCTGCCTCGACCACCGAAACACAAGAGTTCGTGGTCCCCAAATCGATACCAATGATGCGCTCCATTCATCCACTCCTTCACGGACACGGGCGGCGGCCAAAAACAGAAGTGCCGCCATTTTATTTGCCAGCATGCACGGTTAATGTGCTGCGGTTTCGAGGTACTTCAGCCTTCTCCCGACGACCTTGTTGTCGGGCTCTACAGCACGCGCGCGTTCATAATAGTCTCGCGCAGACTCGTAGTCTCCTTTTTCCTCGTAAGCGTCGCCGATAAGAATCAACGGCTTCGCGTTCGAGGGGTCCTCCTTGGCCGCGGCCTTGGCCAGAAGGATCGCGTCATCGATATGCTCTTCTCCGCTTCGCATCAACAAATTTGCCCCTCGCAAAGCGACGAGAGGGTCGTGTTTGATGGCGAACGCTTTCTTGTACTCTGCGGCCGCCTCGACGTACTCGCCGGCGGCCTCGTGCTTTTCCCCGCGCTTGACCAGGACGCCAAAGGCCATCTCCTTCTTCTTGTCGACGGCCTGGCCGCCGCTCGAGCCGCTGCCGCTCTGCGCGACATCAGCCGCCGCTGGAGCGGTTGCCCCGGGGGAAGAAGGCGCCGACGGCGCGCTCTCTGCGCTGGCGAGCGTGGCGTCATACTCCGAGCGCTTGTTCTTGTTCGAGAGGACCTGGTGCGCCTTGCTCAACCCCTGGAAGATGTCGTCGATCTTCTCGCTGTAGGACCCCGTCTCCTTCCCGTAGAACGAGTCGGGGTGGAAGATCTTGGAGAGCGTGAAGTACGACGCGCGAACCTCCTTTCTGCCCGCATCACGCGCGACGTTGAGGACCTTGTAGTAGTCCACCTTGTCGATGTGCGCGTGGATATACAGGATATAGCGCTTGAGCTCGTCCGAGATGGAGACGCTCTCGTTGAGGGCCTCTGGATCAAAGCTGTACGCCGAGAACGCCACGGGCCACCCATCGAAGAACGCTGGCCCGAGGCCATCATCCACGTCGAGCTCTGGCGCGGGGTTGAGCATCGATGTCCCCATCACCTCGACCTTGGGTGGGGGGCGATGCTCGGGCGCAGGCTTCGACTCGCTCGGCGCAGAGGATGCCGCGTCGGCTTCCTCCACGGCGGGAGCGGCGACCTCCTCTTGCCCGAAGTCGACCCCTTCCACCGAATCATACATCCCTGATTCGGCCGCGGTCTTTTTCTCGGGCTCGGGGATCTTGATCAGGCCCGCCTCTTGGAGGCGAGCGAGCGCCTTGTGTGTCGCTTCTATGGAGAGCCCGCTGATCTGACAGATCTCGCCAACGGTGACGTTGCCATTGATCCTCGAGAGGAGAAAATACTCCTCAGGAGTCGGGTTGATAGGCAACGACGTATAGTCGACGTTCGTCTGTGGGATCGGGCGAAGGTTGTCGTCGAGCAAACCAGCCGTCTCGTCATGTCAACAGTTTGGGGGATCGTGCGCTTGAACACTCGTGCTTGGCGCACAGGCTATCGTCGTGCGCTCCTCGGTTGATTGTGCACGGCCTGCCTGGGGATGTCTACCTCCCCAGAAGAAACCATCATGCCGACCTCTCCTCCCCTCTCTCCGCAAAAAAAGAGGTTCGGAAACATCTACACGTCGTATGCCATATCTGCATACCCACAGGGCCTCTTTTGGCCGACTGCCATCCGGGGAGTTAAGTTCATCCAGCCCCAGAGTAACCTCATGCAACCAAGTTGACAAGCAATTCGCTGTCACGGCTCATGACGCGTGCTCAGACCATCGCGAGAGCGCCTTCCCGAGGCGCTGGAGCGCCTCGTCGACGTCCGCCTCGCTCACGATCAATGGGGGCACAAAGCGCAGCGTATGGCCGCCAGCGCTGTTGATAAGCAACCCCTCTTCCCTGGCCGCCTGCACCAACGGGCCCGCCGCGTCCGCGCCAACCTCGGCGCCGACCATCAGCCCGCGGCCGCGCACCTCCGAGATCACGGGGTAATCTCTGGCGAGCGCGCGCAATCCATCCTGCAACCTGTCGCCCATCGCCGTGGCGTGCGCGCACAGATCCTCCTCCTCGATCACCTCGATCACGGTCGCAGCCACCGCCGACACGAGCGGGTTGCCGCCAAAGGTCGTCGCGTGGGAGCCACGCGTCCACGCCTGATAGACGCGCTCGCTGGCGAGCGTCGCGCCGATCGGCACCCCGCCGCCAAGCCCCTTGGCGAGCGAGAGCACATCCGGCACCACGCCATACCCCTGGTATGCGAACAGCGACCCGGTGCGCGCCATCCCCGCCTGGACCTCGTCGAAGAGGAGCAACAGCCCGTGCTCGTCACACAGCTCGCGCACGCCCTGCAAGAAGGAGAGCTCGGCGGGACACACGCCCCCCTCCCCCTGCACAGGCTCGAGCATGATCGCGGCCGTGCGATCGGTGACCTGCGCCGCGACGCTCTCGAGGTCGTTGTAATCCGCGTACACAAAACCCGGAAGCATCGGCTCGAAGCCCTTGTGGTACTTTGGCTGCGCCGTCGCGCTCAAGGCGCCATACGTCCTCCCATGGAAGGACTTGTTCATGGTGATGATCTCGTAACGATCCTCTCGCCCGGCGACCACGCGCTGGTATCGACGCGCGATCTTGATGGCGGCCTCGTTGGCCTCGGCGCCCGAGTTGCAAAGGAAGACGCGGTCCGCGAACGAGCGCTCGGTGAGCATCTCCATCAGGCGAACCTGCTCGGCGGTGAAGAACATGTTGGAGACATGCAACAAGCGCTCGCTCTGACGCTTGATCGCCTCCACGATCCTCGGGTGCGCGTAGCCAAGGCAATTGACCGCGATGCCCGCCACGAAGTCGAGGTACTTGTTCCCCTCCCTGTCCCAGAGCCAGACGCCCTCTCCTCGATCCAGGATAAAGTGCGCGGGCGCGTAGCTTGGCGAGTTGGTGCGATCGCCCACGGCGATGAGTTCTTCGCTGCTCTTGTTTTGCTTCTCGCTCATATCGTTGCTCTTGTTCGCTAGGGTTTGATTGTAGTGAGGCTTACAAAATGTAGCGGCTCATGTCCTCGTCCTCCAGTATCCCCTCGAGGCGATCACGCACATACTCGGCGCTGATCTCGAAACGCTCACGATCCATCTCTGGCGCTCGGAAGGAGAGCTCTTCAAAGACCTTCTCCATGATCGTGTGCAGGCGCCTCGCGCCGATGTTCTCCATCTGCTGGTTAGCGCGCCACGCCATCCTCGCGATCATCTCGATCGCGCCGCTCCCCCAGACGATCTCGACCCCTTCGGTCCCGAGCAACGCCTCGTATTGGCGCGTCAAGGCGTTGCGAGGTTCGGTGAGGATGCGGGTGAAGTCCTCCATCGTCAGGCTCTCGAGCTCGACGCGGATGGGAAAGCGCCCCTGCATCTCGGGGATGAGATCCGATGGCCTCGCCACGTGGAAAGCGCCCGCGGCGATAAACAGGATATGATCCGTCTTCACCACCCCGTGACGCGTCATCACGCTGCACCCCTCGACGATCGGCAACAGGTCGCGCTGCACCCCCTCGCGCGAGACATCCGGGCCATGGCCAGACTCCTTGCCCGCGATCTTGTCGATCTCGTCGAGGAAGATGATCCCGGAGTTTGCCGCGCGCGCGAGCGCCTCTTGCGTGATCTGATCCATGTCGATGAGGCGAGCGGCTTCCTCGGCGCGCAGCGCTCCCAGGGCGTCCTTGACCTTGACGCGTTTTTTCTTGGAGGCTCTGGGGAACATCCCCTCGAAGACATCGCCGAGTTGCTCGGCTGCCATCGGGCGCGTCCCTCGCAGGACGTCCATGGGTGTGGTGCGCTTGTTGGTGACCTCGATCTCGACGTATTCGTCGTCGAAGTCACCGGCGCGCAACCTGCGAAGCAGCAGCGCGTAGCGGTTCGCCGCGGGCACCTCGCGTTGCACGACGCCATCGTAGCCGACGATAAACGTCTTCTTCTCATCGGCGGAGTCATCGAGCGGCGCGCGCTCGGGCTCGACGCGATCGCCGAGTTGCTCGAGGATCTTCTCCTCGGCCCATTCTCTGGCGCGCGTCGAGACGCGGCGCTCGGCCTCGGCCTTGACCATCGCGATCGAGAGTTCGACAAGATCGCGAATCATCGACTCGACGTCTCGGCCGACGTATCCGATCTCGGTGAACTTGGAGGCTTCGACCTTTAGAAACGGCGCGCGCGCCAACCTCGCGAGCCTTCGCGCGACCTCCGTTTTGCCGACCCCCGTCGGGCCGATCATGATGATGTTCTTTGGCATGATCTCGTCGCGCAGTTCTTCGACCACCTGGCGCCTGCGCCAGCGATTGCGCAGCGCGATCGCCACGGCGCGCTTGGCGGCTTGCTGTCCGACGATGTAGAGGTCGAGCTCCTCGACGATTTGCCGCGGGCTAAGATCTCGGCCAAGGCCATCAGGGATTCCCATCACGTCCTCCCCTGGTTTGCAGGATCGACGAGCGCGTAGGAGAGCGACTCGAGCGTGAAGGTGTCATTGGTGAAGACGCACAGCTCGCTGGCGATCGTCATCGCCGCTCGCGCGAGCTCCTCGGGTTCCATGTCCGTATGCCGCCAGAGAGCGCGCGCGGCGCTCAGGGCAAAGTTACCTCCAGAACCGATGGCGACGATCCCCTCCTCGGGCTCGAGCACATCGCCCGTGCCGCTGATAAGCAGCGTGACCTCTGCGTCTGCCGCGATCATCATCGCCTCGAGGCGGCGCAGCGCGCGATCAGTGCGCCACTCCTTGGCGAGCTCCACCGCGGCGCGCGTGAGGTTGCCGCCGAGCGCCTGGAGCTTCTCCTCGAGCTTTTCAAACAATGTGATCGCGTCCGCGGTCGCTCCGGCGAATCCGCAGATGACCTTGCCGTGGTGAATGCGCCGAACCTTGCGCGCGCTCGACTTGAGGACCACGCGCTCAGAGAGGGTGACCTGCCCATCGCCCACGACAACGACCGTGCCTGCGCGACGCACGCTCAGGATCGTGGTCGCCCGAATTTTCTTGACCTGTCTATCCTCTTCGCTCGACACGAAGACCTCGTTTTGCTGACAAGAGTGGCACCGCTGACACGTTGAAAGCTAGCCCCGCGACGCCCCAAAGACAAGCAGCGCAGATGACGCGAAGCGTCATCTGCGCTGTCAAAATCAACGCGCGTGAGTTGGAGAATCACAAGTGGCGTCAGGACTTGTCCGAGGTCGCCTCATCCTTTGACGCGCTCTCGTCCGCCTTTTTCTTCCTGGCGCGCGGGTGCGCCTGGTCGTAAGCCTGCACGACGCGCTGGATGGAGACGTGCGTGTAGCGTTGCGTGGTCGAGAGCGAGGAGTGCCCGAGCATCTCCTGGATGCTGCGAAGGTCCGCGCCAGAGTCGAGCAAGTGCGTGGCGAATGAGTGGCGCAAGCCGTGCGGCGTGACGTCGGGATCGAGGCCCGCCTTGATGAGGTGTTGCTTGAGCAGACGGCGCACCGATCTTGCGGTCAGGCGACCCCCTCGAAAGTTCAAAAAGAGCGCATCGATCGGCTCGCTCACAAGCTCCATCCTTCGCGCCAGGTAGCGATTTAGCGAGGCTTCCGCCTTGCTCCCCATCGGCACGACGCGCTCCTTGGAGCCCTTGCCTGTGACCTTGACCCACCCCTCGTCGAGGTCCACGTCATCCTTGTTCAAACCGACAAGCTCCGAGACCCGAAGCCCGGAGCCGTAGGCCACCTCCCACATCGCCATATCCCGCACCCCGAGCGCGCTGTCTGGCGTGTTGGACTCGAGCAACTGGAAGACATCATCGACCTGCATGAAGTTGGTCAGCGGTCTGGGGACCTTTGGCGAGACGAGCATCTCTGCGGGGTTGGTGTCGATGAGCTCTTTCCGAAGCATGAAGCGCCAGAACGAGCGGACCGACGAGATCTTTCGCGCGAGTGACGCCGCGACGTTCCCCTTGTCATCGGATTGCTCCTGGAGCCAGTCCTGCAAGTCATCCAACCCCACATGGTCGACCTCGACCTGATCCCTGGTCGAGCGCTTGGCCAGAAACTCACCGAGCTGCGCGAGATCGCTGCTGTATGCGCGCATCGTATGCTCGCTCGCGCCCCGCTCGGCCTTCATGTAGTCCATGAATTTGTCCACGCCGTCGCTAAAAAACATCCTCAAACCTCCCTGTTCGCGTCTTGTTTCCTCGTCGCTATTCACACAGCCCTATTGAAACTGAACAAATGTCGTGGCGCAAGATATTATGTCATCAATTATTAGCTCCCCGCCCCTCGCGGGGTGCAAAAAGAAGCGCCAAAGGTTCACCTGTCAGGACCGCTCGACCTTGTAGACGCCCTTGATGCGCTCGATAAGTCGCATCGCGTTGTGGAGCTGCTCGGTATCGCGCACGAGCACCTCGAAGGTGTTGACCGCGCGCTGGTCCTCGGTGGTCAGGCAGTGCGCCTGCGAGATGTTGACGTCCGCCTTGGAGAAGGCAGACGAGATGTTGGCGAGCAAGCCTGGCTTGTCGGTGCAATACACCCGCACGTTCACGGGACGACGCGGGTTCTCATCCTTCTCGCCGCTCGACTGCCAGGAGACATCGATCTGACGCTCTGGCTCGAGGTGCTCGATGCGAGGGCAATCGCGCGTGTGAATGGTCAGGCCCCGGCCTCGCGTGACAAAGCCGACGATGTCATCACCTGACACCGGGCTACAACACTTGGCGTAACTGACCATCACGTTGTCGATGCCATCGACGACCACGCCGCGCGTGCGCTTCTTTGGCTGCGCGACAGAAGAGATCTTCTCCCAGATCTGCCCGAGGCGACCTTCGTTCTGCTTCTTCTTTGGCTCGACGCGCTCCTGCGGCGGGTAGAGGCGATCGATGACAATGTCTGGTTGCGCGCGCCCGTAGCCGATATCTGCCAACATCTCATCGACGGTCGAGTGCTTGGTGTTGGCGGCGACCTCGGCGAGCTTGCCGTTGCGCTCGATGGCGCGGACGTTGGTGCCGTGGCGCTTGAGCTCCTTGTCGAGAAGCTCGCGCCCGAGCTCCATCGAGCGCGCCCGCTGCTCCTTGCGCAGGTAGTTGCGGATCTTGGTGCGCGCCCTGCCCGTCTTGACGAACTGGAGCCAGTCCTTGTTCGGGCGCTGGTTCTTGTTCGTCATCACCTCGATGATGTCACCGTTGGAGAGCGCGTGACGCAGCGGCACCATCTGACCGTTGACCTTGGCGCCCGAGCAATGGTGCCCGACCTCGGTGTGAACATGGTAGGCGAAGTCGATGGCAGTCGCGCCTTGCGGCAACCCCATCACGTCCCCCTTGGGCGTGAAGACGTAAACCTCGTCATGGAAGAGGTCGATCTTTGCCGACTCCAGGAACTCGCGCGGGTCCTCGTTATCCTGGTGCTCCTCCATAAGATGGTGGAGCCAGGCGAACTTCGCGTCATCCTTGTCGGGGATCGCCTTCCCTTCCTTGTAGAGCCAGTGCGCGGCGATGCCTTCCTCTGCGACCTTGTGCATGTCGAAGGTGCGGATCTGGATCTCGAGGCGTTCCTGGTATGGACCGATCACGGACGTGTGCAAGGACTGGTAGCCGTTTGGCTTGGGGATGGCGATGTAGTCCTTGAAGCGACCAGGGATCGGCTTCCAGAGGTTGTGCACAAGCCCCAACCCCTCGTAGCACTGCGCGCGCTCGTCGAGCAGGACGCGGAACGCGAGCAGGTCATAGACCTGCTCGAACTCGATCTGCTGGCGGCGCATCTTGCGGTAGATGCTCCAGAAGTTCTTTGGCCTGCCGTTGACCTCGGCGCCGTGGATGCCGTGCTCGGTCAACAGCTCCTGGAGGATCGAGATGACCTCGCGGATAAAGCTCTCGCGCTCGCGCTTCTTGCTCGCGACCCGCTCGGCGATGTCGTAGTACGCCTCAGGGTAGAGGTAGCGAAACGAGAGGTCCTCGAGCTCGGTCTTGACCCAGCTGATCCCCAACCTGTGCGAGAGCGGCGCGTAGATGTCCATCGTCTCGCGCGCGATCCGCTCCTGCTTGTCGCTCTTCATGTACTTGAGCGTGCGCATGTTGTGCAGGCGATCGGAGAGCTTGACCAAAATCACGCGAAGATCACGGCTCATGGCGATGATCATCTTGCGGAAGTTCGCCGCCTGGGCCTCCTCGCGCGTGTTGAAGTTGATCTTGGAGAGCTTGGTGACGCCATCGACGAGGAAGGCGACGTCCTTGCCAAAGAGGTCGGCGACCTCCTCGACGGTGGCCTCGGTGTCCTCGACGGTGTCGTGCAAGAGCCCTGCACACAGGCTTGCCACGTCGAGGCGCAAATCCGCGATGATGTCCATCACCTCGAGCGGGTGCCCGATGTATGGCTCGCCGGACTTGCGCGTCTGCCCCTCGTGGTGTTTGGCCGCGTAGTTGTAGGCGGCGACCAGTTTGTCGATGTCAGGGTTGGGGTGATACCCCTCGACCTTTCGGATGATCGTGTTTAGGCGGTTCTGAAGAGGATCCATTCTCGCGTCTCGCCTCTCGGGATGGGCAGCGTTTGGGGGAAGGAGATTCGCTCCTCTCTCAGTCTAAACCAAAAGGGGAGCCTTTGTGAAACAGCACATAAAGAGCGCTGTAATTTTCCGTCCGAATCAAACATCCACGCCAAAAAGCATCCTCGCAAAATATAAGCCGCGATCACGTCCTGGCGAGCAACGCCTCGAGCTTTGCCTTGCGCAAGTGATTGCGGTACTGCGCGGCCATGTAGATGCGCTCGAGCGCATCTGCGGCAGCGTCGAAGTCGTCGTTAAAGAGGATGAAGTCGAACAGCGCGTGCTGCTCGAGCTCCTCTCTGGCGTTCCTTAACCTGCGCTGGATCGTCTCCTCGCTGTCGGTCTGCCTCCCCCTCAACCTCGCCTCGAGCTCCTGCATCGACGGCGGCGCGACGAGCACCGAGACGGACTCCACAGGGAACGCCTCGTCGAGCTGGGCGGCGCCCTGGTAATCGATGTCAAAGAAGACATCCTCTCCAGCCTCCCACGCCGAGGTGATCGCGGACTTCGGCGTGGCGTAGGCGTTGCCGTGCACCATCGCCCACTCGGCGAACGCGCCAGCCTCGCGCATCTGCTCGAAGGTCGCCATGTCGACGAAGTGGTAGTCGATGCCGTCGCGCTCGTTCTCACGCGGGGCGCGCGTGGTGTAGCTGACGGAGAGGACGAGCCTTTCGTGGCGCTCGCGCACCACGCGGCCAAGGCTTGTCTTGCCGACACCGGAAGGACCACAGACGATAAAGAGGATGCCCACGGCGAAGCTCTCTTGCAGAGTTTTTTCGAAAGGGAGTGATACGAGAAAGTGCGCACCCAGGCGCACGATTACTCGACGTTTGCTGCCTGCTCGCGCATCTGCTCGATGCTCGACTTCATCTGCACGACGACGTCGGTCAGGGCGGAGAAGTTCGACTTGGAGGCCATCGTGTTGGTCTCGCGGATCATCTCCTGGAGGTAGAAATCGAGCTTCTTGCCAAGGGGCGCCTCCTCGCTATCGAGGAGTTCACCGAGACGCTCGAGGTGCGCGCCCGCGCGCTGGAGCTCCTCGGCGATGTCGCTGCGATCCGAGAACATGATCACCTCGTGGATGATCCGCTCCTGATCGAGCTCGACGCCATGCAAGTCACCGAGCTCGTTCAGACGCTCGCTCAAACGCTCGCGAAAATCCGAGAGCAGCTTCGGGCGCAACTCCTTGACCTTCTCGAGGTTGGACACGAGCGCGTCGCGGTGTGCGCGGAGATCGCTGGCGATGGTGGCGCCCTCTTCGCGGCGTGTCTGATCGAAGCGATCGATCGCCTCGGCGATGACAGCGTCAAAGGCGGCCTCGTCCTCGACCTGGGTCGCGTCACTGCTCCCGGTAAAGAGCCCCTTGAGCTCGAGGACGTCCGAGAAACGAAGCTCCTGAGACAACCCGTGCCGCCCGAGCAAGCCGCGAAGTTGCTCGACCACCTGGCCAAACGCCTCCTCGTCGATGCCGAGCGAGAGCTTGCCGCTGAGCGCGCGCGAGATCTCGATGTGCATCGTGATCCGACCGCGCTGCAACTTGTTCTTGAGCAACCCGAGCGCGCGCGCCTCGACCCACGTCCACTCGCGCGGTGTGTTGACGCGAGCATCGAGGCCGCGATGATTCACCGCCTTGAGCTCGACTTTGATATGCCAGCCTTCGACGACTGCCTGCGCCGCGCCAAAACCGGTCATGCTATGGATGGCCATCTCTTCCTCGTCGATGCCGAGCGCTCCGACAAGACCCCAAAAGGAACCTCGCTCACAGCGCATCGCACAGCGCCCAGGGAGCGCGTGCGCGGGGGTCGATTTGATGTGACTGAGCGCCAGATGGGCGAGGGTAAGAAATCCCCGTCCGCCTGACGCTCTGCGGTGATTGAACGCTCCCCACCAAGGAAAGCTTCTACTCGGCGCGCCGGATTACCAGGCGTCGGTGGTCTGCTTGGTCGCCGTGGCGTTGGACGCCGTGGCGGCCTTGTCCGCGTTGTCCTCGATCTCTTTGGGAGGCGTCTTCTCGTCCTCCTCGTCGCCACGCAGCGCGCCCTGGAAATCGCGCAAGCCGGTGCCGAGTTGGCGGAAGACCGAAGGGAGTTTGCCCACGCCGAACACCATCAAGACGATGATGAGGATAATGGCGAGCTCCATCCCGCTGAGTCCACCGATGATCATGATTGTCTGCATACCTAACCTCTCGAGAGCGCGTACGCTCGTTGGTACTCGAACTCACTCTTAGCCCAACTCGCACCCTGAAACAAGAGCCCCACCAGAAAGCGGCGGCGGCTCTTTTTAAAGTTCGACACCGCGACCTGTCGAGCAAACCTAGCTCTCGAGTATCCCCTCGAGGACATCACACGCCGCCCTGGCTGCGATCTGCTCGGCCTGCTTCTTGGAGCGGCCCTCCCCCTCTCCCATCCGCTCGCCCATCACGCGGACCTCGGCCACAAACATCTTGCGGTGCTCTGGCCCGTGCTCGCGCACGATATGATAGGTGGGCTGGACGTTGTACTTGGACTGCACGATCGATTGCAGCAGCCCCTTGTAGTTTGGCGTGCGCGGCCTGGGTCGCTCGACCTCCGTGATGGCGTCGTCGTGCAAACGCAGCACCACATCCTCGACCGCGTCAAAACCACCGTCGAGGTAGATGGACGCGAGCAACGCCTCGTAGGCATCGCACAAAATGGAGTCGCGCGAGCGCCCCCCCTGGCTGTCCTCTCCCTTGCCGAGGCGCAAAAAGTCGCCGAGCTCGAGCTCGCGCGCCTTCAACGCCAACGCGCGCTCGCAGACGAGCGCGCTCAGGTTGCGCGTGAGCATCCCCTCGTCCTCGAACTCCTCGCGCTCGTAAAGCTTGCTGGCCACGATCATGCCGATGACAGCGTCGCCCAGAAACTCGAGGCGCTGGTTGTGCTTTCGCTTCCCGCGGCGCTCGTTAGCATAAGAGGGGTGCGTGAGCGCGCGCTCGAGCAGCTCGATGTTCTCGAAGTTGTAGCCGAGGCGACGCTGCAAGACGTTGAGATCCGGGAACGGGATCGAGATCTCCTCGCCCAACTCTGTCGAGAGCTCATCGCCAAATACACCGAACAATGCGTTCGAGTCCTGATCTCCAAATCCATCACTCATACGCGCGCCTCCTCGATCCAACCGCCGCCAAGAACCTCGTCCCCCCGATAAAACACAACCGCCTGCCCCGGCGCCACGGCGCGTTGAGGTTCCTCGAACTCGACCATCGCCAGGCTGGCATCCTCGCCCACCGTCACGACCGCCTTGACCGGCTTGGAGCGGTAGCGAATCCTCGCCTCGCACTCGAGAATCCCCGGAGGACGCTCGAACGAGAGCCAGTTGCAACGCTCGGCCACCAGGCCACGCGCGAACAACCCGCGCTTTGGCCCGACCACCACCGTGCCCTCTTCAGGGCGAATCGCCTGTACGTAAAGCGGCTCGTGCCAGCTTAAGCCCAAACCCTTGCGCTGACCAATCGTAAACTGGTGAATTCCATCATGTTCTCCGAGAACTTGCCCGTCGACATGCATGAATTTTCCAGGCACCGAGTCGCCCTGCTTGATGCGCTCCTCCAGGAAGTCGCGGTAAGAGCGACCCTCGACAAAGCAGATCTCCTGGCTCTCGGGCTTCTCGGCCGTCTCGAGGTTCATCCCCGAGGCATACTCGCGCACCTCTTCCTTGGTCAGCTCTCCCAATGGAAATACGATCCTCGAGAGAGCCTCGCGAGGAATCCCGAACAAAAAGTAGGACTGATCCTTGTTCTCGTCGAGCCCCGTGCGCATCACAGGCACATCGCCGCTGCGATCGATGCGCGCGAAGTGACCCGTGGCAAGATATGTCGCGCCGAGCGCCAGAGAGCGCTTGAGGAGGATGTCGAACTTGAGGTGGTTATTGCACGCCACGCACGGGTTTGGCGTCCTGCCGCGCTTGTACTCCTCGACGAAGTAGTCGATCACGCGCGCCTTGAACTCGTCCTGATAGTTGGCCACGTAGAACGGAATCCCCAACGTGTCAGCGACCATGCGCGCGTCGAAGAGATCATCCGGCGAGCAACAGCTCTTGGTGTAGGATGAGGGCGGCGTCGCGTAGAGGCGCATCGAGATGCCGACGGCATCCCACCCCTTCTGCGCGACGAACGCGGCCGTCACCGAGCTATCCACGCCACCACTCATGGCGACCACCACGCGCCCACGCACCAGCTCGTCGAGGTCTTCGATGTCGACCTCCATCGGCGGCATCATGCACGCTTCACCTTGTTCGATTATCGAAGCCATCGCTTCCTCTTCACGCTTAAAGCTGGGCGAGCATCGCTCGCCATTTCTCCCTCTCGGGAGTGATAGTGACCTAGAGCGCCAGCGCGCGCTGGCGGGTGACGGCATCAATCACACGAGATGCCGCCTCGTCAATGGAAGAGAGCGGGGTCAGCGGCCCGAAGCTCAAACGGATCGACCGCTTGGCGTCTTCCGCCTCATACCCCATCGCCAGGATCACGTGTGAAGGCTCGAGGGACCCCGCCGTACACGCAGACCCGCTCGACGCGCTCACGCCAGCAAGGTCCAACGCGAGCAGAAGATCCTCGCCGCCGACCTTATCAAAGGCCACGTTGATCGTATTGAGCAAGTGATTCTCGGGATCTTGTCGGAGCTTGAAGCTCTCGCCAAGTCCCTTCGTCAACGCCCCGAGCAACCTCTCTCGCCGCTCCGCGAGCGCCTCGTGCCAGACACCGAGCTTATCGACGACCTGCAAGGCCGCCGCGCCAGCGCCAGCAACCGCGGGAACATTCTCTGTGCCCGGACGCCTGCCGCGCTCCTGGTGCCCACCCGCGAGCATCGCCTCGAGCACGATCCCCTCGCGCACCACGATGGCGCCGACCCCTTTCGGTCCGCCCATCTTGTGAAGGGAGAGCGTCATGTAATCCGCGCCGCACGCGTCGAAGTCGACCTCGATGCGCCCCAACGCCTGCGTCGCGTCCGTATGAAACAGCGCGCCATACTCGCGACACAGCGAGGCGATGTCGGCCACAGGATAAATGTTGCCGCACTCGTTGTTGGCCCACATCACGCTTACCAGCGTGGCGCCCGCCTCGAGCTGCGCTCTGATCTCTTCGAGGTCGATCCTCCCGAGGCGATCCACCCCGAGCAAGGAGACCTGCACGCCCTGCTCACCGAGCACCTCGACGACCTCGATCACCGAAGGGTGCTCGACCGAAGAGCACACGATGAGCGGCTTTTTGCCAAACTTCTGCCCGGCAAAGGCGGCGTGCGTTCGCAAGATTTGGTTGTTGCCCTCTGTAGCACCGCCACACAACACGACGGCCTGCGGCGGCGCATTGATGGCGCGCGCGATTGCTCGGCGCGTGCGCTCGATCACAGAGCGCGCGCGTTGACCCTCTCGGTGAATGCTCGACGCGTTCCCGGGGGCGTCATCCAGAGCCGCGATCATCGCCGCCTTGACCTCGGGCAGCAAGGGGGCGGTCGCGTTCCAGTCCAGGTAGATTCTGTTCATCGAAGTCGTTCCACGTGTCCCATTCGTTCGCCAAGTCGCGAACCACGGCGTCATCTTACTCCAAGGCTTGCGAGATACAAGCAGCAAGACTTCCCCTCGCCGCGCTCGCAGGAAGCCCCAGAGACCTTCACAAACGCAGCATAGAAAGGCGACATTCCCCTCTTCGAGGAGAATGTCGCCATCTTACACGGTAAAAAAAACCGACTCGGTGGTTTTAAAACAGAACGCCTTGAAACCGAGTTTCTCGCAAAGCGAGAAACTCGTGACTGATCGATGCAGTGTTAGAAAACAAGCCTCATCTCCTCAGTAGTCGGCGCACTCGGTCCACATCCCCATGGGCTTGTGCTTGACCTTGCGCGAGGTGCACCAGTCCGACAGGCGCTGCTGCTGCTCATCGCTCCAACCCCAGTTAAACTGATTCGTGAAGAGGATCTTGAGGCCGATCTTTTCAGGCAGCGCCTCGAGCGCGTCGAGGTGCTCGGGCCTGAGCGTGCCATAGAGGTCGAGCGTCTTGAGCTTTTTGAGGTTCTCGTGCGTGAGCAAGACAGTCAACGCGTCGTCATCGAGCTGACAGCTGGCCAACCTGAGCTTTGTCAGGTTGGGAGCAAACGTGGACTCGGCAAGCGCTCTGGCGAGCGTCACGTCAAAGCCAGCGCCGCCACGTGGAGAGTAATTGCTCAGGACCAACTCGGTGAGGTTGCTCATGTGTTCAGACGCGAACAACGCACCGAGTTCACCCGTCAGATCCTCGTCTCCCCTGCTCGCGTAGACCTGCACATCGAGCGCGAGGCGCTCGAGATCCCCGAGCTGTTCTGCAGCCGCCAGCTTTCCGAGATCTCCGACAGCGAGCGGGCTCTTGAGCAGATCGAGGTTGCGTAACCTCGCCACCACATCATCCCCAGAGAAGACATCCGCGAAGCGATGCATCGCCCAGCTGTTCTGGATGGTGACTTCCTTGAGCCCGGGCATGTTCGTCAGCATCAACCGGAGATCGCCCGAGTGCGCCGGACAGGAATACTGTTGCATTTCGCACATCTCGACATACGTCAACGTGACGCTCTCGAGCTGACGCCCCGCCCTGCTCGCGACCAACTTGTCGACGCTCGGGATGTGCCTCACCCACTTGCGCTCCATGTAATCCGAGAGCTCGACGTCATCGCCTGGCTGGTAACGCCCCTCGAAGTTCATGACGAACCGACGCGTGAACAATGAAAAAGGGCTGTCATCGATCTTCGCGTCATCAAACAACGGCGCGACCGCCTTGGACCACTTCTCCTCGGCGCCAACCTGTTTGACCTTCTGCGTGAACGAGGAACCTCGCCAATTTTCGAGCTTGGTGCGCAGGAAAGGAACGACCTCGTCCTCGACCCGCTCCTTATCTTCGGCCCACATCGCCTCGAAGTGGTGCTTGATCGCGCTCACGCTGGACGCGCTCTCCTTCTCCTCGACCAGCGAGCGGATCTCGCCAAAGCGCTCCTCGTAACTCAGCTTTACTGGCCCCGATGACTCGCCATCACGCGCGATCTCGGCGTAACCCTTCTTGACCTTGCCGTTGAACTTCTTCGTCGCCTCGGCCACGGCCGCCGCGTGATCCTTGAAAGAGGTCGTCTTCCACGCCTTCTCTTGCCCGACCTTGCCAAAGCGAATGTGCATATCACTCCCCTCGACACGCACCTCCCAGAACTTGCCGCCCGAGCTGCTGTTGGCCTCTGCATACTTCGTGAACACTTCTTCACTCATCACTGCTCTCCTCGAAAAAACAGAATCACTCACCTTAAAAACAGATCCATCTGGATGGCAGGAGGCTAACGTTGGAAGCACGCGAACGCAAAGCTCCAATCAATCGCCATACGACTGAAAAACTCACCACTTCCCTCCACGATCGATCGCAATACTCGCGAGATAGCCCGAGGGGCCACCGACCCAGCACTCGACGCCAGGTCCGAGGCCCATGCTCAACTCGCGGTGACTTTTACGTGGGGAGCCATCTCACGGAGCTCGATGATGGCGTCGGCGGTGTAGATGTCGAAGCGGTTATAATACCGCGCCTGACGTGACCCTCCGAGCCCTTCGACGGGGCAAGCAAGGGAGGTAAGCGTGGGAACCTCCGCGAGCAACCGCTCGAGGAGCCCGCGCGTGACCTTCGTGCGGCCGAGCACGAGTTGCCTGATCGCGAGCGGCGTGTTGCCGAGCAGACGCTCGATGGCAACATCATCGACCTTTTCATTATGAGAGAGGTCGAGGCGCTCGATTTGCGTCACCAGCGAAGAGGAAAACAACCGCCCTAGCGCATCCTCGCCGAGCGAGCAGTCTCTAAGCTCCAACGCACGCAATCTGGGCAAGGCGCCATCTTCATGTCGATGGCAGAGGATCTCGAGCGCGTGGCCCGTGGCAGGGTTATGATCGAGGATGAGGTGCTCGAGGTTTGGCGCGTCGAGGTTTGAAAGCAGCGCGTCGAACGTTCGCCGCCCGATCTTGTTCTTCGACAAGTTGAGCTTTGTCAGCGTCCTTGACCATGGCGCATCCGCGAGCGAAGGAACCCCTCTGGTCAGGCCAAGCCCGTTCGCCTCGAGATCGAGCACGCGCAGCTCGTGCATGTTTTCGGCCGAAATCAGGTGCACGAGCCCCGCCACCGTCAACTGATTAAAGCTCAGGCGAAGTTCTCTGATGTTCGAGAGCGACGTCGCATTGGCGATCACCTCCGCGCCGCGTAGCCCGATGCGGTTGGAGTCGAGGTCGAGCAATGTCACCGCAGACAACCTCGGGCTCGCGAGCAACCTCAACACATCCTCCGCGTCGAGATAGAGGTAGGAGAGGTCGACCTTTCGCACGATGCTCCAGAACGGCAACTCCTCGCCAGCGAGCGTGCGAATCACCCACTCCTTTGGCGCCACACAAACCGCATCATCCCAGCGCCGGACATGCCCGTCGATGTAGGGGAAGACCATCGCGTCGAGCTCGTTCGGGTCGAACGTATCGAGCACCTCACACAACCTCGACCAGACGCTCGCGCCATCCTCGGCGTTGAGCAAGCTGCGAACCTCACCGAAATCACCTCTCATCGCCAAACCACCATGCCTTGCAGGCCAATCATCAGACCAACGCGAAACTCTATCATCGACAAATGCCCACAGAAGATGCCAGAGCCACGTGCGGCAGGCAAATCATCGGGAATGATGAAGCGAGATGGCGTTTTCACAGATCGATGCGCTCGAAAGTGCCTCCACAACATACATCCGGGAACAACCTCACAGGTTCACCATCCCGGCCAGATATGCAATTCAGCGCGCTTGTCCTAAGCCAAAACACGCGGCACAATTGGCAGTTCGACATCGTGGGATCGGTCCATTTTCGACCGCAAATCCCAACTCTATTTTTTCTACGGCGGAGTCACACAAGATGCTCAAGGGCGGCATATTCCTCGACATGGAAAACCTGAATCGTTGCGGCGGATGGAACATCCGCTTCGACGCGATCAAAGAATTGGTCGAGGCTCAAGAGGTCACCATCGTTCGCGCCAACGCTTATATGGCCATCGACGAGCAGCGCGAGCGCATGGACGAAGACTACCGTCGCAAGAAGTCCGAGTACCGTACGGTCGTACGGCGCGCAGGCTTCCACGTGGTCTTGAAGCAGGTGCAGCGCTGGCTCAACGAAGACCAGGAGTGGGTCTTTAAAGCCAACGCCGACATCGACCTGGCCATCGACGCGCTCATTCAATCGCAAAACCTCGACTACGTCTTGCTCGGCACCGGCGATGGCGACTTCATTCGCCTCGTGCAAGCGCTCCAGGATCGAGGCAAGCGCGTCGACCTCCTCTCCTTTGGCAACACCAGCGAGGATCTTCGCAAGCAGGTCGACAACCACCTCTCCGGCTGGCTCTTCCCCGAGATCCTCCCCTCCTTCGAGGAAGGCTCCGAGCGCGTTCGCGGCTACCTCCATATGGTCAACGAAGAGAAGGGCTTTGGCTTTGCCACCGTGCAAACAGGCTTTGGCCCCTATGACATCCGCACCGATGTCTTCGTGCACATCACTGACTTCGACGAACCGATCGAAAACCGCGCCTTCGGCATGCTCAAAACCTCCGGGAGAATCCTCGAGTTCAAGGTCCTCGAGCTCGAGGACGAGCGTTGTCAGGCAAAGGAAATCACGCTCCTCGAGCCATAAACTCGTCCGGCTGGACAACCCCGCGCCCCTCTGGCATCCTTGCGTCATACAACTAATAGACACGAGCGCCTCGTCGGCATGACGGCGAGCCACAGAGGATTGGGGGGTTGTTATGCGAGAGTTGTTCAGGGTGTTCTCACACCTGCTCCTTGCAACTTGTTTGATGTTTGCTCCTGGCGTCGCGATCGCAGATCCCGCCACGAGCTCCGAGCAAAGCTCGGGAGGCGGTGGCGGAGACGGGGGTGGTGATTCTGCACCATTCACAGAGCTGAGCGTCTCCACCGCCGACGCGTTCGTCACCACCGGCGAGCTGGCCATGTCCACGCCCGTCACCATCGAAAGCACCACGAACGCCTTCGCCGTCACCACCACGGAAGCGCTCACGCAAACCGCCTACGGTTTGGCCATCGCCATGGCCCTCGGGTTATTGACGGTCTTGCTCGTTGGCGGCGCGGTGATTTTGACCATCACCGCCACGGTCCCGCAGCAAGCGATGGCCAGACTCGACGCCTACGTGCGCACCAACAGCCACGCCATCCGCCAGGGTCTGGCCGTCGGCGCTGGCGGCGCCATCGATGATCTCGCCACCTGGTTTGGCGTCCCCGAGGAGCTTCGCCCGACCTTTGGTGAGGCATTGCGCGCTCGCCGCATGGAGATCTCCTGGGCGCTCGGACACGACACCAATGATTTTGCCATGTCCGTCTGGATCGCCATGCTCCGCGATGACACGCTCGCTGCGTTTTTGCGCGAGCAAGGCATCCTCGCCGCGCGCTACTACACGGGCACAAAAAAGAGCCCCTTGCACTATGGGCAAGGGGCTCTCAGCTCGATTTATTTGCAGAAATTCTCAGGGAGCCGCTGAGAACGTCAGGCGAAAGCGGATGCTCAAAAACTCCGGCAGCTCTTCCTCGGCGGGAACGTCGAACACTGCCTTCAGGAGCCCCGAGGTCCCCTCTTCATCGATGCCGCCGACCTCTTGCACCAGATCCAACAGGTCTTGTGAGCGCACCTGACCCTCGAGATCCGACTGCTTCAGCGTGGCGAGCCCCGTAGGGTCGCGCTCGAGCACCAGCTCGAACTCGGGGTCGATCAACTCGAGCCCGTTGCCGATCACCTCGCCCATGTTGTTCCGCACCACGAACGTGTAGCTCTCCCCGCTCGCTGTCGCGGACAGCTCGTCCACCGCGAGCTCGAAGCTCACCTCCGTGCCTTCATCGGGCTTGAAGTTCTCGTTGTAATCCTGGCCGACGACGAGCGACGCGGTCGCGCCTGCGTCGAGGTCACCGTCCAACCCGAACAACATCTGCGGGATAAAGGACGCGATAACACGGCTCGCAACCGCATCATCGGGCTCGACCATCTTGATGTTGTTCCCCCTGGCCGAAAAGAGCAACGCTGGCTCATTGGCCCAGACATCGCGATCCTCGCTAAAGGAGTCCTCGATAAAGCTCTCGAGCTGATCGTCGCGTCGCACCCAGAAGTGCGCCGTGTGCGTTTGCTCCAGGTAGCCAAAGGGATACGCCGTGAGGGTCTCTTCTTTTGGCTCGATGAGGATCTCGTCGGGGTAGCGGTAGTGCTGCTCGACCTGCGCGATGATGCCCTTGATCTCCTCGGTCACTGCGCGCGCTCGCGCGAGGCTCTCCTCGGCCTTGCCACGCTGCTCCAGACGACGCGCGTCGTCATACTCGGTGCCGGATGCGTACAACTTGATCCAGACGCGCGCCTCGATCACGCCCGAATAGAGCGCGATCGCTTGCTCCAGGCGCTTGACGTGCAGGTAAAGGCCAGCCCAGACCTCATACGTCAAGATGTGCGCGAGCGAGGCGTCTTCGCCAGGCACATCGGGGCGCTCGAAGGAGGTCAACAGCTCGGCGTAAGCATCACGCATCTCGATGAGCATGTCGTAGTCACGCGACTTCCACTCGTCGAACTCCTGATCGCTGTAGGCGGCGACGTCCTGGTAAGGGATTTTTGGACGGCGCGCGAGGATGCCAGCTTTCGCGCCGATTTCATCCTGCTTGAGCTCGCCAGCGAGGTAGAAGTAAATCAGCGGGTTATCCTCGAGGATGTCCTTCTTCTGACGCTCGGTCCACTTGGCGAGCGTGTCGGTGACAACCTCGCCATTCTCACCGAACAGCGGCGAGATCCAGTCGAGGTATCCTTCCCAGCCCACGGCGTTATCCCAGGTGGCCTGCATCAGGTAGTGGTCATACTGCCAGTAGGACCACTCGCGCCCCGTGGTAAACGTGATGTGGCCCATGACATCCTTGCCTGCCAGCTCCTGTTGAATGTCCCAGGCGCGCGTGTAGCCCGTGAGCGGCAGCGCGAGCGGCATGTTGTTGTCAAAACCAAGCCACCACGCCGTCTCGGGGAAGTAGACCTGACGGCGTTTGCCGAGCTGGTCGTTCATGAAGTCGCGCTGTTGGTGGAAGTTCTCACAATCATACACTGGCGCGGGGTGCTCGAGCGTATGGAACATCACCGTATGCACCCATGTACCGATGTCGGGATCTGACTGTCCAGGCAAGTGATAGAAGTAGGAGCCATCATCAGCCTCGAGCGAACACGTGGTGTGAATCCAGGTGAACAGCTCTGGCTTTGGCTCGAGGCCGCGCGCGACCTCGGCAGACTTCTCGAGCCAATCGAGCACGCGCTGATCGGAGGGCTTGGTGAACTCAGACGAGCCGATCTGGAAGGTGAAGAAGTCAAAGCCCAGACCATGCAGCTCGGTCAATACTTGTTCGATCTGGGCATCATCGGAGAGGACCTCACCGCCAGAGTCGACGCGATCGGGGGTGATGATCTTGAAGTTGTTTTGCTGCTCGTCGACAAAGCTCGTCACCATCCCGACCTTGATCCCCAGGCCGTGAGCCTCGTCGATCACGTCCTCGATGTATGGCCCCCAGGTCTCGAGATCGACGGTCTTGAGCATGTGCCACGACGCCGCGTTCTGCCTGTTGCGCGCCATCCACTGGAGGTAGCGGCTGACATAAGGGCGAAACTCTGCCTCGGGGCGGAGGTAGAAATCACTCATCGGGGTGGGATGCTGCGTGTGCTCGTGGAAGCCGCGCAGCTCGAACGAAGGAACCTCCGCGCTCCCATCATAACCCCAGGGCAAGGTCGCCTCGGGGTTGCTCGATGGGAGGTGCGTCTCCTCGGGGTGGTGGTAACGAGTGCCCAATTCACCGACCAGATCATAGAGGCCATACATGGCGCCGACCTCGGTGTTGGCGCTCACCTCGAGGCCAACGCTCTGACCAAAAGTCGCCTTGCCGATCTTGAAGCCTTGATCGCCGAGGGCATCATCGCTCTCATCGAGGATCTTGACCGAGACGACGAGGGAGCCGTCTCGGGGCGGTGAGGTCACGATCTCGACGCCAGGTCCCATCCCGACACCAGCGATCGCGCTGACGGTGTCGCCGAGATCGGCGGCGGCCAACGCCAACCCAGGACCGTAACCTTGCGGCATGGCGAGGACCAAACGCGACGCGCCGCCATCATCGAGCAACGCAGGCGCCTCCTGTGGGATTTCGGCGTTCGCGTTGTTCTCCTCGTTGTTACGGCCACAGCCTGCGAGCGTGATGTTGGCCAGGATAAACAATCCCACGCAGCACCAGCGCGCCATCTCGAGTCGACTCACCATCGATTCTCCTCTCTTCTCTGCAAAATCACGCTCTCACCAGGATAAACAAGCACCACTCGCTCCGGCGAGAATTCAGAAACCCGTCACTTTCGCGCGGATTGTAGCGAGAAGGCGCTCGAATTTCACCCCCTCTTTGTTTGTCTAATACAATTACACCGCGACACCCCTCCAGGCATCGTATCGATTGAAAGCGTGGAGAGTTATGTATGCTGCCTCTCATAAAAAGGGATGTTCCCTGTCAATCACACCCAAATAGAGTCGAGCGGTTGCAATTCGAGCCAAGAATCGGCATTTTCCCTACCTCCCTTCGGTGGCGAGGCCACCGGCGCGGCCCGAACATTCAAGCTCTCGCCGCGAACCGATCGATAAAAATATGTCAAACGCACGCATCAACACATACCTCGTGATCGCCCTCCTCGTTGCCATCTCTGGCTGTTCTTCTCCCTCCGAAGACCCAGCGGATATGTCAACGACCCGAGAAGATATGCCCTCTTCGACCGCAGACATGCAGGTGGAGGAGGAGGATATGGCAGTGACCGACCTGGGGAACATGCCAGACATGGCCGCGCCGGACATGGCCGAAGGCGCCGAGGATATGAGCGAGGTCACGCAGGATATGCCGGACGCAGCGCCTGACATGGAGCCGGTGGAGGAGGACATGAGCTTCACGCCTCCCACCGAGCCCACGCGCCTGCGCATCGCGACATGGAATATCTTCTACCTGGACACTCCCGAGGAGGCAGAGCAAGCGCCCCGCGAGCCAAACGATTACGAGCGACTCTCTGCTTACGCGGACGCGCTCGACGCGGACGTGATCGCGCTCCAGGAGATCCACGGAGAGGCTGGCGCGAGGACGCTCTTCCCCGCAGAAGATTGGGATATCGCGTGCGAGGATCGCAACTCTCGCCAGAACGTCTGCGTCGTGGTGGCAAAGGACGCGGGTTGGAGCATCGAGCGTCACCCGGACGTGGAAGCGCTCCAGGCAGGAAACCCCAACCTGCGCAAAGGGCTCGACTTCACCCTGAGCAAGCGCGGCTACGAGTCGATCCGCATGCTCGCGGTGCATATGAAGGCTGATTGTTACTACGGAGATGAGCTGGCAGGTTGCGCAACTTACTTCACGCAGATCACGGCGCTCGAGGAGTGGATCGACGCGCGCGCCGAGGAAGAGACGCCTTACATGGTCATCGGTGACTTCAACCGCTTCATGACCGATGACGATCAGGCGTGGATCGAGATCGACGACGCGATGCCCGCGCGTGCTGACCTCTCGCGCTCGATCGCGGCAGGAAATACGCCTTGTTGGGGTGGGATGTTTAGCGAGTTCATCGACCACATCCTCCTCGAGCCAAACAACCTCCCCTGGCTTGTAGATTCAGCACAACTGGTCTTCCAGGAGACCGACTTCGAGGCGGAGTACAAGAAACTCTCCGATCACTGCCCGCTCTGGGCCGATCTGGATGTCCCTCCAGCGCAGTGACAGCCAAAGTTTAAATCACCTGCGATACGATCGTTCAGGTTCTTCCAAGAGCGCCGGGGCGGTGGCACATTCGAGTGTGTCACCGCCCCAGTTGTTTCGAGAGAAGATCATGGCTGTCGCGCCCCTCATCGTTAGTCAAAGCAAAACAACCTACACCGCATCCAAGGCGGACATGCTCGAGCTCTGGGGGAACCTACGCTCCTTGATGCACGCGCGCCATATCGAGGTCGATGTGGCGGCCGAGCTGCTCCAGGAGATCCTCGAAGCGTTCCCCAACCACGCCAAGGACTATGCGACGGCCTACGCCACACAGCTCCTCTCTCAGCGCGCCAGGCAACGCGAGGTTCACAGCGAGCTCTCGGAGCTCGAGGCTCCTACGCTGTGGAGCGATGACTCAGACCGTATGCGCGACCATGTCCACGCGAGCGATCAGATCATCGCCCTCGACCTGGAAGAAGAGCTCGGCGATGAGGATGATGACTGGGCGCTCGAGCGCGAGGAGTGGTATTGGGAGGAGATGACCTATTTCAACATCTTCGATGATTACCAGGGCGAGCATCCCGCGAGAGATTGTCGAGACCTGATGACGCACTACACCGCGAGCGCCTATATCGAACATGACGAGGATGGCTACCTTCGCCGGGTGTTTGTGAGGATGAACGACACGACCTCGATCTATTATCAATGCGACGAGATCTTCTCCTTCGAGGATGACGATCTCCATCCCCTCACCGAGTACTTTCCGATGGACTGAGCCTCTTGCTTTCTCACCGCACTTGCCTGTGGTAGACGTGCCATGCACACTGAACAAATGACTACCACACGAAAGGAGCTGCGTGATGAGTGAGCGCCCCGAACAAGACCGCCGCATCGACTACATCGAGTTTCCCGTCCTCGACCTCCAGCGCACACGCGCCTTCTATGAGGGGATCTTTGGCTGGAGCTTCCAGGAGTGGGGAGATACGTACCTGAGCTTTAACGATGGGCGCCTCGATGGCGGCTTCTCGCTCAGCGAAGAGCTCACCCCGAAGGGAGGCCCGCTGGTGATCCTGTATGCGCTCGACCTCGAGGGAACGCGCGCCGCAGTGCTCGAGCACGGCGGGACAATCGAAAAGGAGATCTTCGACTTTCCTGGCGGGCGCCGTTTTCACTTCATCGATCCGAACGGCTACGAGTTGGCGGTCTGGTCAGACCCAACTGACTAGAGCTTTCGATTGCTCACCACATCCTGGTCGAGGATAATCCGCGTCATCACAACCTGTCTCTCGAGCGATGACGAGATGCGACCAACCACACCCCTGCTCGGCGCGATTCTACTGGCGAGCGCGCTTGCCTTACTTCCGGCGCACATCGCCCACGCAGATGACGAGGCGCCAGAATCCAAGGTGAGCAAGACACAACTCGAGCTCTACGTGAGCGCCCAGGAGCACTACAGCGAGGGGCGTTACGACGAGGCGATCGCGCTCTTGCTCGAAGCCAACCAGGCGGGCCGCTTCGATCTGTTCGAGTACAGCCTCGGGCAAGCCTACAAGAAAAAGGGGGATTGCGAGGCGGCGATGGCGTATTTCACGTCCAGCCGCAGCGCGCCCAGGGCTGGCCCTGACATGGAAGCGCGCATCGAGGACGCGGTCGCCGAGCTCGAGCAAACATGCCCCGGAACACTCACCATCGAATGCGCTGACAACGCGACCCGGATCTTTATCGACGATGGCCCGGCGCTCGCCTGTCCGGTGGAGAAGCTCCCGCTGTCACCTGGCGTGCACGACATCCGCGCCGAGCTTGGCGAGGATCGCGAGAACCTGCGCATGGGCATCATCCCCATGGAACATCATCGCACGAGGGTCGGGCTCACGCTCCCCGAGGTCACGCCACCACCAGCAAACACAGACCTCCAACGCTGGCGCCCTCACGCGGGTCATGGGCTCGTCGGGCTCGGGGCGACCTCCTTGCTCACAGCGCTCGTGTTCGATGTCACCTGGACGCGCGATGCGCTCCAGGATTACCGCAGCTCGAGCACCAGCGATGATGACTTCGAGCAGATCAACGCCGCGCATCAACGCCTGAAAAGGAGCCAGGTCGCAGTGATCGCAGCGAGCGTTGGTGGAGTCACCGCCCTTGGCGCGGGCGCTGTCCTGGTCGTGAAAAAGAGGAGGCGAGGAGAAGACGTCATCGAGGAGGCGACGCTCTCACTCTCTCCGGCTCGGGATGGAGGGAGCGCGAAGCTAAAGTTGGCATTCTAACACCACGTGCTGTTCGAGCGACCTGGGGGCTTAAAAGACCTCGACCTCGAACTCCTTGCCATCGATCACGACGGTGTCCTTTCGCTCTCTGGAGCCAGCAGCGCCCTTCTCCTCGGGCGCTGCTGTTATTTTGGCAGGTTCGCGCACCTTCTCCGTCGCGTCAGCGGGCTCCGTAGGGCGCTTCTTCTCTCCAGCACGTTTGCCGTTGGTTTTGGCGCGAGGATCGGTTTTTGGAGTGTCCTCCTCGACCTTTGCTTCTCTGACGCTGGCATCCTCGGCGCTGGCGACCTCGAGGGTGTTCATCGCGACCTCGATCGTCGGCTTGGTGCGCTCGTTGACAGCGATGCGGCGGCGAGTAAACCCATCGTGTTCGAGCTCGAGGACAACCGTGGCGCCAGGTTTGATCGAGACTGTCACGGGGGCTTTTCCAAGGAGCACCTCCCCTTCGTATACGGACGCGCGCACAGGCGTCGTCGTGAGGGTCACCTGATGTACAGGGATCGAGGGGGTAGACGAGGCAGGCCCGTCCGCGTCTGCGTTCGCGGTGATGGTCGGCGTGGCAATGGTGGTTTCCGTGTGGGCGCCAGCGCTCGCGAAGTATCCCACAGCCCCACCCATGGAGAGCAACGCGATGGCAGCGACGGCGAACATGGGGGCGCGGTTTTGCCGCGCTGCGGTCGATTGCATGGTCGAGGTCGCGGGCGAACCGGGCAAACCATCCTCACCTGCGCGCAGCTCTGAGTGGACCATCGAGAGCATCGGGGTCTCGAGTTGGAGATCGACCACAGCGCGCTCGGATTGAAAGAGCGCGTCCCAATCAGGCGCCGCGGCGTCCTCGCTCCTTCGGTTGGCTTGCTCCAGCGTATGCACATCACCGCTAAAGGTTTGCGCCCAGGTTTTCACCTCTTCCACGCGCGCATCGAGCGTATCCGCGAGCGAATAGGAGCGAGGGTTGCTCTCGAGCGCGTCGTACACCGAAAGATCGAGCGCTTCGAGGGCGGCTCGGAAAGCTGCCGCGTTCGGGTATCTTCGCGCCGGGTCCATATGAATCGCGCGCTCGAGGACCTCGCCAAGTCCGGGGACGCGCAAGGACTCGGGCACATGAACATGCCCATTGCAGTGCGCGAACAATGCCTGGAGAGGTTGCTCGGTGTCGACGACGGGGCGGCCCGTGAGCATTTCGATAAAGATCAACCCCATCTGGTACACATCGAGCGCGGGGCTGACATGCCGCGCGCGCACATACTCTGGCGAGGAGTATTCGGGGGTTCCGATATACTCGCCCGTGCGTGTCAGGCGTGCCTGTTGCTCGATAAACGCGATCCCGAAGTCGAGCACACACAACGACTCGATCGGCTCGCCGACGTAACGCAAGAACAGGTTCGATGGCTTGAGGTCGCGGTGGATGATACCCGCGCGGTGCGCCAACTCGAGCGCGTGGAGCGCGCGACACATGAGCCTGTGTGCGCGCAGCGGTTTCATTGCTCCGTGATGCCAGAGCTCACGGGTGAGCGTATGTCCGGTGAGGAACTCCATCACGATGTAGGGCTGACCATCGGGAGTGAGACCGTAATCGTAGAGGTGCACGAGGTCGGGGTGCTCGAGCTGGGCCATCAAACGGGCTTCGCGAAGGAAACGCTCGCGGACTTGCTCGGAGAGTTCGTCGTCATCTCTCGGCTTGAGGAGCTTGATCGCGGCGCGATAACCGAGCGTCGCGTGGACCGCCTCGTACACGACCGCGAAGCCGCCCTCCCCGATTTCGCGCAGGACGCGAAATCGGCCACCGAGTAAATCCCCTCCACGAAGCAGCTGTGATCTGACCTGAAGCGTGGTTTGGCTCATAGAAGAACTATCACTTTGTTTGTAGTGTGCCCTTGCGGCATACTACCCCCAAGTCCAACGAGCTTCCAACCTCAACCTTGTTGACCACCCTCTCCAAACCGCGTGCTGCATCGACCCCAGATTCATTATGCGCGACTACCGAAAGAACTCCAGGCGCCCCATCGGGGGGCATATATCGCTCCTCCTCATCCTCTCACTGCTCGCGCTCGAGGTGGGGTGCTTCACCGCGCAAGGGTGGCAAGAAGGGGAGTGTGAGACCCGCGAAGATTGCAGGGATTGGCAGGTATGTAGGGAGGGCGTCTGCCTCAAAGACCCGAGCATCCGCTCGTGCGATATCCTCGCCAGGGATTGCGGCGTGGGGCAGACGTGTATCCGCGACGCCGAGTACGCCTTTAGCTACTGCCAGGCGCGGCCATTGCGTATTGGCTTCGCCTCGCTGGAGTCCGCCAATGGCTCCATGCTCCCATCGGTCACGAGCGACTACTTCGAGTATTTGCTCAATGAGACCTCGATGCGAGCGCACTTCGAGCGTGGCACGGCGTGGTCTTTCGAGCTGATCGAGTACACCTACCCGAACGATCCCACGCAAGAGGCGCTCGTCAGCGTCGTCGAAGAGATGATGCGCGATGATCTGGACATCATCCTGACGATGACCTCCTCGCGCTACGCGGTGACGACAGCAAAGAGTGACAACACATTGGTTTTGGGTGTGTATAACCGGCGCGCCGACGTGGTGTTGGAGGAGCTCGAGCGAGCAAAGAGCGAGGGATATCCTGACCACGACCAGCGCCACGACTTCTCGATCGCGCCGCTTCAACATAATGATCAGGCGACGATGGCGCATTTTGTCGCGACCAACAACCTGTGCAAGAACCTCGTCGTCCCCTATGAGGTGGACTCGGATACAGCGAGGTTGCGAGCGCTGTTGGTTCAGGGAGAGGCGCCAAGGCACGAGATATGCGGTGTGCCTCATGTCGTGGAGAACATCGAGGATGGCGAGGAGATCTCATCACGCGCGTTGGCGGACCTGGCCGAGTTGGACAGGCCAGAGAACTGCATCCTCTGGACGCTCGGTGAACTCCCCCTGCTCGCTGCTTACGCGAGGCGATTGGAAGAGAGCGGCGAGCAACCCCAGGCCACTGCGCTCGTAGCGCTCTCGGCGGTGAGCGAGAGCACAGCGAAGTTGTACCCGGAGCTTTTCACGCCGCAGTGGCGCGAGCGCTCCGTGCTCCTCTCCTTTGGCTTGAGCAAGGATGACTTGAGCTCGTTCGAGGCGGAGCTCTACGTCGAGTCGAGATACCGCGCGGTTTACGAGCAGCACTGCCAAGGAGACGCGCTCTTGCAGGCGCCCTGTTTGGATGGGAGCTCGTTTGATCACAGGAGCACTGATGGTTTGCTCGACTCCCCCTTCTCGCTCAACTACCGACGAGATCTTTTGACGATGGCGGTGCTCTCGGCCTATCGGGCGCGCACGCGCCATGGTGAGGGCTTTGATCAGGAGCAGCTTCGAGACAGCTTCCTGTCGATCATCGAGCACGCGCCCGATCACACCGCCTGTGACAGGGAGACGCTGGACTCCTGCTTCGAGCGACTGCTCCAGCAACGGGAGATTCGCTTCGATGGCTCGAGCTCTCCGATGATCCTCGGAGAGGACGGGCGTATGTTGAGTCTTTACGAGACGATGCGCTTCGATCGGCTCGATGGTGGAGCGGGCGTAGAGATCGATCTGGACGAGCGCATCGAGTACTCCGGCAAGCAAATGTTGGCAAACCACCAGGCGCCGCTCGTCGAGGATCTGGTCTGCCCTGCCCCGTGATCCTGGCTCAAGCGCCAGCGATCACCTCGATGTAAGCCCGAATGGTCGCGTCATAACCCATCTCGAGCGCATCAGCGATGAGCGCGTGTCCGATGGAGACCTCCGCGATGCCAGGCACGCCCGAGAGCAACATCGGCAGGTTCTCGCGGTTTAGATCATGCCCGGCGTTTAGCTCGAGACCTGCTGCGAGCGCGGCCTCTCCTGTGCGCCTGTATCCTGCCAGGATGTCCTCGAGGACATCCTTATCATCGCCGTCGAACGCCTCGGCATAGGGGCCGGTGTAGAGCTCGACGCGCGCGACGCCAAGCCTCGCGGCGAGCTCCAGCCCTGCGGGAGAAGGATCGACGAAGAGGCTGACGCGAGCGTCCCAGGAGCGCAGGCGATCGATGATCGGCCTGAGGCGCTCGGCGTTCTTCTCGATATCCCAGCCGTGGTCGCTGGTGAGTTGATCCGGGGAGTCCGGGACAAGCGTCGCCTGATGTGGTCTTGCCAGCTCGACGAGTTCCATCCATCCGGGGTAGCCATTGGCCTCGGGGCCAGCGAACGGGTTCCCCTCGATGTTGTACTCGATCTCGGGATGATCCTGGAGGAGTTCGGCGAGCTCCTCGACATCACGCGGACGGACGTGGCGTTGATCAGGTCTCGGGTGGACGGTGATGCCCTGGCAACCTGCGGCGATGCAAATCTTTGCCGCGCGCACCACGCTCGGGATATCATTCTCGCGAGCGTTGCGGACGAGGGCGACCTTGTTCAAGTTCACGCTAAGTGCGGTATCAGCCATCTTAAAAGACCTCGGGTGGCAAGGGAACGTACAGGCGAAGACTTACAATGGAGCGCGCCATCGAGCAACGCTCCGAAGCACCTCGCGGCATCACACAGGAAGAGGATGCGGTGAGGAGGCGCGGAAGAACGCCTCGCGCTGACTTGTTGACCCATTGGCGATTCCACTTCATATCCAACGCACGAGGTGCTCATGAACCCCACTACACGCACACGCAACGCGCTCGCGATCGGCACCACCGCAGAGCTCGCCGCGAGCATCTCGCTGCTCGGCTTTGGCCCTGCGCTCTGGTCGAGCCAGGCGCCAGGGTGGGAGATCTGGACGCTCGGGTTGGTGATGGGTTGCTTGCTTATCCTGACGCTGGCGCGGATGGCGCAGACCTGGGTGTTAAGCCTCGAAGAAGGGGGGACGTGGCGTAGGAAGGTCGCCATCGGCTTTGGCATTAGCCTCGCGGGGTGGATCGGCCTGATCGCGCTCTTCATGCTCAAGTTCGTGCGGCCCGAGCTCATGCTCCCCACATGGCTCTACTTTGTCGCCTTCGCGACGCATATCTCGGGCGCCTTGTATGCGCTAAAACAACTGGGACGTATCTGAACGTGTAACGCGCTTGTCACAAGTCGTGAGCGTGGCATATGCTGACGGGCGATATTCAAATCGACCGTTGCTTCCGGGTTATCTTCTCCTTGATGACCATGACCCGCATGGAGTTCCTGTATGCCCCACAAACACGGCGCACGCTTTCGTCGTTCGTGCGGCGCGTTGTTTTGCGCGCTGCTTGTCATGCTCTCGACGATGCTCTTCACCTCGACCAATGCGATGGCCGTGGAGAGTGGCCCGCGCGCACAGCTCGAATTCGCGCTCCGCTATCAACCCGTCGGGCTCTCTCTCTTTAACAACCTGGGCTACAGGCTCAAGCTGAGTGATTCGGAATCACTCCTACTCAAGAACACCTACATCGAGGCGGGCGCGTGGACGATCGTCAGCCCCGCATACTTTCGGCCAGGGCTCTACGTCGAGGCGGTGCCGCTTTCGGTGTTGCAGCTGCGTGTCTCGGCGCAGTACGCGCAATACTTCGGGACCTTTGGCTTCCTCTTCCAGCCTGAAAACACGGTCGAGCCGAGCTGGGAGATCGAGGACTTCAGCGAGGCAGCCGACAATGGCGAGGGAACGAGCGGCGGCGTGTTGATCGTGCAATCCTCGGCGACTCCAAGGATCAAAGTCGGCAAGTTCGTGGCGACCTTCGACATCCAGAACGTTTATCTTCGCGTGATGTCCGCGCCGATCAATCAGATCTACTACGAGCCCTACTACGACACCATCATCGAGCCATCGGACACGGTCTGGTACCTGCGTCCACTGCTCGGCTACCTCCCCTACACCGGCGAGGATAGCTACGTGCTGACGGCGCTGCGTTACGAGCGTATGTTCACAGGAAAGAGCGATGTGGACTCGCACCAGCTGGCGGCCATCGGCATCTGGGGATTGCCCGAACACTGGACGCCGCGCACGAAAATGAGCCTGCTCGCGCTCGGAGGTTACTGGATCGACCACCCCACCGATCGTCCCAACGCCTTCATCGCCATCAAGTACACGGCCCAGTGGGGCGCGCGCTGAAGCTCATGAGCTTTCGGTTTTGCAGTGAGCTTTGTGGGAGCGCCTTCGTGAAACTCACTGCTTGTTTCGAAGTTCCTTGTCGCAAAACGCCAACCTCGAACCGAAGCGCGAGTTTGCCCCCTATTTGTCAAAATGGGGGGCAGCAAACGCGCCGTCAACCCCACGCCATGGCGCC
>JAYZVO010000129.1:0-14610 GCA_036155555.1 Myxococcota bacterium | reverse complement strand
AGGGGGGATCTTGCGGCGAGAGGTGTGCTTGTTGCGAGGCGTCGCGCCGCAAGATCCCCCCTCCCCCATCGCGAGCCCACGCATCGCGGGGTGGTTCTCTCCATCGTATGGCGTCAGGAGATGCGCGGTGAGCGTGATGTTGGTATGTGACCTTGCGCCAGGATCGTATGTCCTCACCACGGAGTTTACCGCGTGCGCATCGCGTTGATTCATCAACACTACCTTCGCCCAGGGCAGGCTGGCGGATCTCGTTTTAACGAGATGGCGCGCTGGTGGTCAGAGCAAGGGTGTGAGGTTTGGGTGGTTGCAGGCCAGGTCGAATACGCCAGCGGTGAAAAGTCATCAGATTACAAAGGCGTCAGACCCTGGGTTCGTGAAGACGACGGCCCGGTCAAGGTGCTGCGTGCCTACACACCAGACACATACCATCGCACTTTCCTGGGGCGCGCGCTCTCGCTTGTAGGCTTTGGCGTGAGCGCGACTACGGCGCTCGCGGCGCTGCCCCCATGTGATGTGATCGTGGCGACATCTCCTCCGTTGACGGTCGCCTTTGCGGGGGTCGCTGCGCGTGTGCTGCGAGGCTGGCCTCTTGTTTTCGAGGTCAGGGATCTCTGGCCTGAGTCGGCGGTCGCGACCGATGTGCTCTCTCGAGACTCGGTGGTCACCAGAGCGTTGTATCGACTCGAGAAGCTCGCCAATGGGATGGCCTCTCACACCGTCGCGCTCACTCCTGCGATCGCGGCGAGTACGATAGCGCGCGGGTTGCAAACGCCGGAGCATATGAGCTTGATCCCCAACGGCGCGGATGCGGCATTCCTCGCAGCGCCTTTTGATAAGCGCGATCGTGACGCACTCCGCGAATCGCTCGGTTGGAGAGATCGCTTTGTTGTTCTCTATGCCGGTGCACATGGTGTCGCCAACCACCTGGAACAACTTCTCGATGTGGCGGGGTGTTTGCGTGATGACCCTCGCATCCAGCTCGCAGCCATCGGAGATGGCCCTAAAAAGGCGGCGTTGGTCGCGGCGAGCAAGCGGCGCGGGTTGCGCAACCTCACCTGGCTCGATCCTGTGTCACACGACCAGATCCATCGCTATTTCGACGCGGCGGATTGCGCCGCAGCGGTGCTCAAGAAGACGCCGACGTTCGAGACGGTTTACCCGAATAAAGTGTTCGAGGGGATGGCGCGAGCGCGTCCCATTTTGTGTGTGGTCGATGGTGTCGCGCGTGCGCTCGTGGAAGAGCACGGCGCGGGTGTCTTCGCGCGTCCTGAAGATCCCGGCGAGATCGCTCGCGTGATCCGCGCGCTCGCCGCAGATCCTGAAGAGGCCAGAAAAATGGGCGAGCGAGGACGTGAACTCGTCCTCGCTCGCTTTCAGCGCCGTGAGTTGGCGATGCGTTACCTCGACTTGCTCGAGCAAGTCGTCGCGCGAAATCAGTAGGGCTGTCGCAACAACTCCAACGTGCAGCGATTTCGCGAGCAGGTGTAGTACGAGATCAGCAACCTGTTTTGCGTGTCCAATGCGGTCGAGACCCCATACGACGAGCCATCAAAAACCGTGCGGATATCCCACGTGCCATCAGGGTAACGTCTGGCGACGCGGAGCTCGGTGTTGCCACCTGCGTTGTAGGCGATGATAAGCGAACCATCCGTGCCTTCGATCAAGGAGCTGTAGGAGCTCACTGATTCGTCTTGATGGCGCCAGAGGCCGCGGCGCAGGTCGTTCATTTTGCCGCAGGTCATCTCGAGATAACCATCCGCGAACAACCCATCCGGGACGGTGTTGCTCATGCAAATGTCGCCGTTTTCGCGCGCGACCATCGAACTCACGACGATTCCTGGATCGCCGAAGTATGCCTGACGATCCCAGATGTTGTCGCGCAATCGGAAGCGCGCGACGCCGTAGGGGCCCGTGTCACCTTCGCGGTGGACGAGGAAGAGGTTGCCCTTGCCGTCAGCCTGGAGGCCGCGCTCGAGCGCAGCAGAGGCCGCGCCAACATCGAGCGAGCTGAGCTGGATGTACTCGGATGAGTCCGCGCCCGGACGCTTGTCGAAGGCGAACAACTCGACGGGACGATCCAGCTCGCTGGCGAACGTCACATAGATGAAGTCGTCATCATGCGTCAGGTCGAGGCCATCATAAGGTCCGGTGAAATCGACCGGCATCGGGATCTTTGTCCACGCCTGAGGCCCGCGCCCCGAGAGGTTGCGACGCGCGACGCGGAACTGATTGTTGACCTCATCGAGGTACGCCACCCAGGGCTCGTTGACGTGGACATCGAGTCCGAACGTGCCGCGCTGTTCAGCCACACGTTCGATCGTCCAATCCTGACCGTCCGGGCGATCGATGGCGACGGCCAACCACGAGACGATGCACTGATCATCATCGCATGGGTGGTATCCCAACCACACGGTCCCGTCTTCGCCGACGCCGAGCGATGTCCTGTCATTGAGCGCTTGAGAGCGCGGCACCTCCGCGACGACCTCTTTTTCCCATGGAATCTCGGGCGGGATATCAGGCGGCGGTGGTGGGAGGTCCGGTTCCTCGAACAGGTCTGGTGCCATGTCCAGATCAGGCGCCATATCCAGGTCTGGCTCCATCGCCATATCTGGTGGTAGCGCCATGTCAGGCCAGGGCTCGGTCAACTCCCAAGGATCTGCGCCGGTGTCGTCTTCGCAATTGCACGCGCTCAATGGGAGCAGCATGCAAATCGCTCCCAGCATCATATGTTGGCGTGTCCCTATCCTCTTCATGATCTCCTCGAATGTATATCAGGCGGGGCCCATCGAGTATGGGGGGTATCTTCCCTGGATCACTCGAGGAAAGCAAACAACACGCGTATACAACAGCGCGTGTTGTTTGCTCCTCGCGTCCTCATTCACGCCATCGTGCGGCGAGCACGATAGCGTGTTCGATGATCCTCGCCTCGTAGTAGACACCCGAGCGAGCGCTTTTATTCAGCATCTTCCCAGAGCGTGGCGACCTCGCCGATCTGCTCGATCCCGAGCTTGAGCAAGTATGCCGAGTTGCGCCCATACGATTTCGCGCCCAGGACAAAGAGGTTTGGTTCAGGGTTGCGCAATGTGTCCACGCCAGCGCTCGACTGCGCGAGGCAGTCACCTCCGCCACCTGCGGAGAGCAGGGACGCCGCGAGCTTCATTGGCCCCTCGGAGGCGTAGCACAGGTGCACCTGGAGCTCTCGAGTCAGGTTGTTGTCCGGGCGATAACCCACGTTGGAGATGATGTGATCGACCTCCAGCGTTCGCGTCTCTCCTCCTTCCTGGATCTCGACCTTCCAGCGGCCTTCACCTGTAGGTTTGATCGCGTACAGGTAGGAGCCAAGAAGCGGCGAGACGTGAGGTTGAAGACCCTTGCTCGCCGCATTGCCGAACTCGGCCAGCTCCGAGCGTTGTGGGAGCGGATCATTGTCGATCAGGTCGTAGGGAGACTCCTCCGAGCGCATCAACCAGAAGACTCGCGTGCCTTCTTCTCGAGCGGCCAGCGCCTCGAGTGATTTTACAGTCGTCACCGCAGAGTAACCCGCGCCGATCACCAGCGTTTGCTTGCCCGCGTAAACGTCGCGATCTGCGCCGAGCACGTCTGGGACGTAGCGCTCGATCGCCTCGCCAGCGCCGAGCTCTCCCAACGCAGGTAGTCCACCTGGTCCGAGCGCGTTGGGGTGGCGATACGAGCCTGTGGCATCGATCACGATGTCGGCCTCTGCGTAAAACTCGTCATCGTTGTTTTTGATATGCAGCAAGAAGGGGGCGACGTCGCGCTCCGGGTTGGCGATGAAATCGCCCTTGAGCGCGTGTTTCCTCGATACTCCGAGCACTTCGTGGTTCGTGTGCACGCGCCCTTTAAGGAGCTCGTGCTTGCTCAATGGCTCGAGGTACTGCTCGAGGAACTCGTTTCCTGTGGGGAAGACGCCATCTTCGCCGAGCGCGATCCCTTTCTCGCGCAGGAGATCTTCGCCCCAGGGGCTGCGATTGAGCTCCCACGGCGAGAAAAGCGTCACATGTCCCCAATTGGCCACATGCGCGCCGACCTCCCCGAGCTCGTAGAGGTGCACGTCAAATCCTCGCCTCGCCGCAAACAGCGCTGCTTCGATGCCCGTCGGTCCTCCTCCGAGGATCGCGATTCGTTTTCCTTTGCTCATGCTTCCCTCTCCTTGCTTCAATCGTGCGTGATTCTGGTTATTCAACCAGGGATATGCGCCAGGTTACCCCCAGGGTTCATCCTGCCTCGGGGCAGAAGTGGCGAATCGCGTCGACCACGCGCTCGCGCTGGGCGTCATCCATGTTCGAGCCGGAAGGCAGGCAGAGCCCATAGGCGAACAACTCTTCGGCGACTTCGCCACCGTACATCTCGCACTCGCTGAACAAGGGCTGCATGTGCATCGGCTTCCAGACGGGTCTGCACTCGATGTTTCTGGTCTCGAGCTGTTGCCTCAAGGTCTCTCGATCGGTGCCGAACGCTTCGGGATCGATGGTGACACAGGTCAGCCAACGGGTGTGGCGTCCCCAGGGAGCTTCGGGTGCGAACGTGATGCCTGGCAGATCCGAGAGGTGCTCGACGTAGTAGTCGAAGTTGGCGCGGCGCGCGTTGACGCGATCTTCGAGGACGCGCAACTGACCACGGCCGATGCCTGCGCAAATGTTGCTCAGGCGGTAATTGTAGCCGACCTCGGTGTGTTGGTAATGAGGTGCCGGATCGCGCGCTTGTGTCGCGAGCTTGCGGGAGTGATCGATGAACTCCTTGTCGTCCGAGACGAGCATCCCACCACCAGAGGTCGTGATGATCTTGTTGCCGTTGAACGAGAAGATCCCACAGCGGCCAAAGCTCCCTGGTGCCTTTCCTTTGTAGGTCGCGCCGAGTGCTTCGGCGGCGTCCTCGATCAATGTCACGCCAAAGCGGTCGCACGCTTCCTTGATCGGGTCGATGTCTGCGGCCTGACCATAGAGGTGGACAAGGATCACAGCCTTGGGGAGTTTGTTTTGTTTGGCCTTTGCCTCCAGAACCTCGACCAAAAGCTCGGGGTCCATGTTCCAGGAGGTCCGCTCTGAGTCGATGAAGATTGGCTTGGCGCCCTCGTAAACAGCGGGGTTGACGCTCGCGACAAAGGTCAGACTGGAGACGATGACTTCGTCACCCTGGCCGATGTTTTCCAAAATCATCGAGAGGTGAAGCGCGGCTGTGCCCGAGCTCAGCGCGGCGGCGTGCTTGCTGCCGACGAGCTCGCAGAATTCAGCCTCGAAGCCGTTGACGTTTGGTCCAAGAGGCGCCACCCAGTTGGTGTCGAATGCTTCCTTGACGAAAGCGCGCTCTTGTTCGCCAATATGTGGTGAGGAAAGATAAATGCGAGGTTCTTGCGTCATGATCTGCTGCGTTGTTCGTGGGAGTGAATGAATGCACCGTCGATCCTTGCGCGGCTAACATCCCTCAATCGCCCGGTTCTGTCACGCTTCGATGGCGTCGCCGACTGCGGCGAGTACGGACCCTTACCCCTGGAGTACGCCGATGCAATTGACCGAGAAGACGCGCCGAGTTTTGATCCTGGGCGCAGGAGGACACGCCAAGGTCGTCGCCGATGTTGTCCGTGCTGCCGGTGGCGAGGTTGTCGGATTGTGCGACCTCGATGCTGCCAACCTCGGCGTGGTCGTCGAGCCGGGCGGAGGGGAGGTCGTCGTGTTGCAAGACGACCTCCTGGCGGATGTCGAGGGGGTCCTCGCGCGTTTGGGCGCGACCGAGTGTGTTGTGGCTATCGGGCACAACGGCGTGCGTCAGCGCCTGAGCGACGCGCTGGGTGTGTTTCTGGCGAAACCCTGGATCGATCCTCGCGCCATCACGAGCCCTTCGGCCACGCTCCTGGATGGCACGGTGGTGTTGCCAGGGGTGATTATCAACGCCGCTGCGAGCATCGGGCGGGCAGTGATTTTGAACACCGCGTGCGTGATCGAGCATGACACCATCATCGAGGATGGGGTTCATATCTCACCGGGCGCCACTCTTTGCGGTGGGGTCAAGGTGCGCCAGGGCGCCTGGATCGGGGCAGGGGCCACAGTGATCCCTTTGAGAGAAGTCGGCCAGGGGGCCATGGTCGGCGCGGGCGCGTGCGTCGTGAGAGATGTCCCGGCGCAGGCCACAGCGGTCGGCGTTCCCGCCAAGGTGCGCGGCGAGCAGTGAGAACATCTACCCGTTCTCGCCGCTCCCGAGGAACTCGGTCATCGTCGCGGAACCTTGCGCGCTGATGCCATCGCGCACGATCACCTTGCCCACCGTCATCAGGATGATCCGAACGTCGAGCAGCAAGGAGCGGTTGTCGACGTACCAGACGTCCTTTTCGAATTTATCTTCCCAGCTCAACGTGTTGCGCCCATTGACCTGCGCCCATCCGGTGATTCCTGGCTTGACCTCGTGGCGCCTGGCCTGATGTGGCGTGTAGCGATCGAGGTAGCGCATCAGCAGTGGCCTCGGGCCGACGAGGCTGACATCTCCGGCGAGCACATTGAGCAGGGCAGGCAGCTCGTCGATGCTCGTGCTGCGCAGAAAACTCCCCAACTTCGTGAGGCGAGACGCGTCACTCTTGAGCGGGTCCTCGCCTCGTCCAGGGTGACGCATCGTGCGGAATTTGATCATCTCGAACGGCTTGCCATGCAGGCCAGGGCGCTCTTGCCGAAACAGGACGGGGCTCCCCATGGTCGCGCGGATGGCGATTGCCGAGGGGATGGTCAGGGGCGCGGTCAAAACAAGGCCCGCGCTCGCTCCCGCGATGTCCATGGCTCGCTTGAGTGGGGGGTACAACATGCTAGGCATCGGCGCTCTTCTCTGCATCGGGGGTTCGTTTCCAACAAACATCAAGCTCGTGGAGTTTAGAGCGGAACCTTCAAATTGTCAGTCCATCTGCGTTTCTGATCGCTGACATGAGAACAGACCTTTGATGATGACGCTCCGTGCCTATGCTATGGGCAAGGCGAGAGAACGTGATGACAGGAAGTGAAGAAGATGGCGAGCGCAAAGAAAGAAGAGTTTGATGTCCCCAAATCCTCGTGGTTTGTGCGGCTCATGATTTTGGTGGTGGTGCTCGTCCTGGGGACCATCGGCACTGGCTTTGCCAGGGAGGCGGTGGACGCCTACACACTCTCGCGCGATGTCGGATCGTTCACCTCGACCAAGGGCGAGATCACGCGCGCCTCGGTTCGCTCCGAGGGCAGGGATCAGGTCCCCGAGGTCAAGTTCAACTACAAGGTCCATGAGAAGACCTACGAGGGGAGCAACCACTACACCGCGAGCTCCTACCGCGACGCAAAGCTGGCGAGCCGTGACGCGAACCGCTACAAGGTCGGCCAGACAATCACTGTTTTTTATGACGCGGACGCACCCGCCCGCGCGGCGCTCTCGCGTGAGATCCCCTTACAGCGCGCGTATGTGCGGTTTGCCTACGGCGCGTTGTTTTACGGCATCGCCATCTTCACGATCGTGACCTACATCCGATCTCGCAAGAAGATGCGTGTGCTCGCTTACGCGAAGCACGTCGAGCGTGAACGCCAGCAAATCCTCGATGAGGAGCGCGCGACACGCTTGAAGTCGCGCGGCGAGGAGCAGGGGTAGGCTCCCCTTCCTCGCCTCACGGGGCGAATGAGATGCGTTGGCCCGTGGCGTCGTCTGTGAGGATGTCACCCGCTCCTGCGCCTTCGCGCCGAAAGACCTCCACGCCATTGACGAAGGTGCGCACGGGCCAACCCGTGGTCGTGCGGCCTGTGTAGGGCGACCAGCCACAACGTGAGTGTTGTTCTTGATCTGTGATCGTGCGCTCGAGCGTGGGGTCGATCAAAACCAGGTCCGCCGCGAAGCCAACCTCGAGCCGTCCGCGATCTTCGACCTCGTATATCCGTGATGGTGCATGGCAGAGCCACTCGACGACCTGTGTCGGTGTGCACCAACCTTTGTGCGCGGCGTCGAGCATCAATGGCAACATGGTCTGGATGCCTGGTACGCCGCTCGGTGCGTGTGGGAAGGGTTTTGCCTTCTCGTCCTGCGAATGCGGGGCGTGATCGGTGGCGACCATATCGACCTCACCGCTGCGCAACGCCTCCCACATGAAGGCTCGGTCCTTCTCCTCGCGCAATGGTGGGTTCATTTTGACGTGATTGCCCCAGGTTTCATACGCGGTCGTGTTCAGGAAGAGGTGGTGGGGGCAAGCTTCGGCGGTGAGACGCGCGCCTGTGTTTTTCGCCGCGGCTTCTGCTCGGCCTGCGCGCAACGCCGAGACCTCGGCGTCGGTGGACATGTGCAAAATGTGCAACCGGCGCCCGTAGCGGTTGGCCAGCCTGGCGGCCATTTCGACGCCCAGTCGAGCGGCTTCAGGATCTCGAATCATCGAGTGAATCGCGGGGTCGGTCTCTCCCTTGTACGCGGCTATGCGGGCGAGCAAGCGCTCCTCGCTCTCGGCGTGGACGCTGATTCTGCCTTCGTAAGCGGCAAAGATCCTGTCCAGTTCCTCTTCCTTGTCGACGAGCAGATCTCCTGTCGAGGATGCCATAAAGATCTTGAGCGCGCAGACCGCATCGCGCGCGTCGAGGCACGCCTGGAGGTTCTCGGGGTTGGCGCCAAAGAAGAGCCCATAGTTGATCCGCGCCTTTTGGCCAATGAGGGCGTATTTCTCCTCCAGCCGCTCGGGTGAGATCGTGGAGGGGTTGGTGTTTGGCATGTCGAAGGCGGAGGTGACGCCACCGGCGGCTGCGGCCCTGGAGCCGGAGTCCCAGTCTTCCTTGTGCGTGAGGCCAGGTTCGCGCATGTGCACGTGCGCGTCGAAAGCGCCAGGGAAGAGCCAGAGCCCGCTTCCATCGACGTCGTGACTGGCGCTGCCTGTGACTGATCCGAGCTCGGCGATTTTGCCATCTTCCACGAGGCAATCGCCCTCTGCCGTCGAGCCATCGGGCATGTAGAGTAAAGCGTCGCGGATAATGAAGGTTTCGTTGGTTTTGATCGCCATTGCTCTCCTCCTTTTTTCGAGCCTCACGGATCGGGCACACCTTGCGATCTCACCTGACGTAAGTCAATCGCAGGTTCGGGTGGCGAACGTGCGGCGAGAGGAGCAGCTCGATCCACTGCACTCGCCGCACAGGCTGGCAAAAAAGTTCGCAGTATAAGAAGAAGCCCACCCCCCTTCGGGACCCAAGAGATCCCCCCGCCTCAAGCCAACCTCGCGCACCCCGGCCTTCCAATTTCCTCCAACCTCTTCTTCGCTCCGATGGTCAGCGCTCGCTCCAAAACAAAACACATCCAGCAACCACCGACCTCGAACGTCGATGCTTTGCCAAATGCGCTTTGGAACAAGCACTCCCTTTCAGACAGGAAGATATTGAAAAAACGGGTTCGCCGGATTTGCTGCTCGCAGCGCGAGCAGGGTGCATCCGTGGCACAACCTCGTCGACGGCCAGACGACGAGGCAGGCAATACTGTTTTCGACCGTGTCGGCGAGGATCTTGTGTAAGGGAGCAAAGAAACAGCAAACGGCGAGAAGACCTCTTGAGGTCTTCTCGCCGTTTGCTGTTTCAGGAGATGTTCGGTTGGCGGTCAGTCGCAGATGATCGTGGTGTTCTGAATCTCCGAGAAGTCGAGGATGTTGTCCCAATCCGTGTCGAGCCCTGTATCAAATCGCAGGCCGGTGAATGGGCAGTCGATGGGGTCCACGGTGACCTCGACGAGCGAGTTGTAGCCGTCGTGGCCATCGCACACATACGCCGTGTTGGTGATCTCGGAGAGGTTGAGGATGCCGTTGTTGTTCTCGTCCAATCCCACATCCACGCGGAAGCCATCGTAGACGCAAACTCCATCGTGTGGTCCCAACTCCACGAGCGAGTTCAGCCCATCGTAACCATCGCAGACGTACTCGGTGGTGGTGATTTCTCCCGGCGAGAGCGCGCCGTCGTGGTTTTGGTCCAGGCCCGCGTCGAAGCGGAACCCGCCGTAAGGACACACTCCCTGGTCGGCCGAAGTGCGAACCAGCGAGTTGGCGCCGTCTTCGCCATCTCCGCCCAGGAAGCCGTCTTGACCGTCGCAGATGATCTCGGAGTGCTCGACCTCGTTTGCATCCAGGCGACCATCGCGATCCAAATCACGGCCGGCGATAAGCTCGTAGCCTAATGTGTCCACGCCGCACTGGCTCCCGTTGTACTCCTGCGTTTCGACGAGCGCGTGTGCGCCATCGCTGCCATTGCACACGAGCGCTTGACTCTCGACTTCGCCAACTCCGAGCGATCCGTCGAAGTCATCGTCCAGACCTGTGCGCATCAAGTAGCCGCCATCGGGGCATTGCGCCACGGTCGCAGGCGTGGTCTCGACAAGCGAGGTCTTGCCAGACACCAACACGATCTCGTTGCAAATATAGCCCGTGAAGTCCACCTCGCTCGCTGCCAACGCCTTGTCGCCATCCTCATCGTAGCCGACCTGAACCTTGATGCCGCCATGCTCGCAGTTCGAGCCCGGGTTCTCCAAAGAGTGGTCCACCAGCGTCAGGCGGTCGTTGGTGTGCACCGAGCACACGTGTCGCGTGTGTTGGATCTCTGATTCGCTCAAGGTGCCATCACGGTCTGTGTCCAGCCCCGTGTCGATGCGCGTTCCCCCAAAGTAACATGCCCCTTGAGGATCGGGCGCGATGTCAGACATCTCCACGAGCGTGTTAAATCCATCCTCGCCATCAGCACCATCCGTGCCGTCGAGTCCATCTGTGCCATCGGTGCCATCACGGCCTGCTGCGCCGCGATCGCCATCACAGATAACCTCCTTGTCCTCGACCTCGCTCGCGTCGAGCTGTCCGTTCTCGTTGGTGTCCTTGCCCGTCGAAATCAACAGACCACCCTCAGGGCAAGAGCCTTGTGGGATCGTGGTCGAGGTGTCCACCAACGTCGTGTATCCATCCACGCGTGCGTTGCATGCATACGAAATCGAGGAGACTTCTTCCCCATCAAGTGAACCATTGCCATCCGCGTCATTGCCGGATTCGATCCTCAAGCCGCCATAAGGACACTGCTCGCCCGCTGCCACGGAACCTGTTTCGACCATGGCGGGGCCCTGCGCGCGAGAATTTCCGACGAGGCATCCCGTCAGGCTCGCGGCTGCGATGGTCAGAAGAAGGGTTTTGGGAAGGATATATTTGGCGAGCATCGTCTCTCTCCAGCGTTTCGTGCTTCGTATCATCGGCATGGTTTCAATCGTTCATCTCTCACTCGTTCATTCTGACGCGCGGCGAGGAGCTTTATTCAGAGGTTGCTCTCGCCGCACGATCCGGCGCTCAGGATGTAGGTGTGGCTCGCACCTTTGATTGAATAATGACGAAAAAATTTACGTCCTTGCGCACGAATGGTTCGATAAAGCGCGACAGATCAAGAGGATCGACGCTCACCATACGAATCGTGATGGTGGGCCGTAGCGCTCAGGGAGCAAGAGACATGTTTGGCAAACGACACTTCGCAAATCTCGCGATCACAACCTTCCTTTCAACTGGCGCCATCGCTTGCACCTCCACGAGCAAGCTGGACACCGCGCTCGATCTGCATGACGCCAACGTCATGAACGTCGAGTACAAGAATCGCCTCTGGCGTCCTGACTCCTATGGCTTTGGCGCATGGCGTGCGGAACTCCTCGAGCGCGCGGTAAAGCCCGGTGAACTCGGTGCCATGGCTGAAGAGCAAGGCCCCAGAGCGCAGCGCATCGACGCGCGCGTCAAGCGTGATGGCAAGACTCGCGCGCAAGGGCGCTGCACCGAACTCGGGGTGATTACTCCAGAGCTCGAAGAGCCCGATCAACAGGTCGGGCATCTGCGCTCGTTTCGTTGTGATGTGAAGGTCTCTTCAGGGCAGCGCTGGAGGTTGCGCCTGACCCCATCCTCGGAGCTTCGCGATGACTTCATCGCCAGCCTTCGTCGCGAAGATCACTCCGTCGCGCTCGATATCTTTCGCGCCGATGATCAGGTTCAATTGACTGCTTCAGACAGCGATCGCCCCTCGGCAGGTTATGTGTTCTACCTCGGAGACAAACAGGTCGCGGCGATCCAAACCAAGGGAGCGCCCACCGTGTGGATGCTTCGCGGGTTGGATCAGGAGATCGAGGATGCGCTCGCTGTGACGGTCCCGCTTGTCCTCCATATGGACGAGGACATCGACCGCTGAACACACAACGAAGCGTCAGTCGTTCTCCTGAAACAACCGCGCCAACAACTCCGTCACTGCTGCTCGGACGGGTTCTTCGCCAGGACTCGGTGGTCCGACACACGAAGGGCAGCCATGTTCGCATCGGCAGTGCGCGACCAGGTCGTGCGCCAACTCGATGAACTCGAGGTGTTGTTCATACAATCCCTCCCCGAAACCGACGCCGCCAGGGAACCTGTCGTAGATAAAAATCGTGGGGTTGTAGAGCGATGGCCCGATGCGCCCCTGCTGCTTCTCGTGCGCGGTCGCTCCCACGGCGTATGCGTCACCGAATGCATGCTGCTCGCCGTCAGTCGAGCGCACCAGCAAGCCATCGAATCCCTTGGTCAGCCAGCGGTCATTGGCCACGGAGCCAATGCAAAGGTCGATGTCTCTGGGGTCACACATCAACATCAGGCTCGCGGTCGTGCGCAACACTTGCCCGCAACCATGCACCATCCTCGCCCACAACTCGCTGTCTTCCGCCAGGTCGGGGAAGCGCTTGCTCGCCAGCGTTAGCCAGTAAGACATCGTGTGAAGATCCAGCTCCGGCAGGTTGAGTTCGCCATAGCCGACGTTTTCACCAGTCCCGAAGCGAATCTTCTTGTAGCCAACGAAACGCTCGGTCACGCAAACCTCGCCAAAACCCACGCTGGCATCGCCTTCGAGTCGCTCGGCGAAGGTCTCCAGAACCTTGACCGCGCGATAGGAGATGGCGGTCGTGTAGTACCCGTCTTGCGAGGCGCGCACATACGCGCGGCGCTCGTCATAGTCGAGTCGCTCGACGCGGTAGGGCTTGCCGGAAACCTGATAGACAGCGTTCGGATAAATGGTCGTGTGGGCGCTCTCGAAGTCGACCTCGGCCAACACGCGCTCCTTGCGGTGGGAGGTGTCGACCACCACGAAGTTCTCCTCGGCGATGTTGCGTAAGTTGATCTCGCTCGCAGGATAATTGCGCTCGCTCCAGCGCCACGTCCCTTCGACAAGCTGTACCAAGCCTGTCTCGGCCTCCAGAAACTCGAGCATCTCTCGCACGGCGTTTCCGTCGAATTGACCGAAGCCCTCGCCGTCATTCCAGTGCAGCTCGTAGCATGCACACTTGAGGTGCTCGACCACCACGCGGAGGTTGTCCGGGTCGATGCGCGCGTGCTCGGGAGGTTGCGCGAAGAAGTACTCGGGGTTGTTGATGATGAACTGATCCAGAGGATCATCGGTCGCGATCACGATCGCCAGACAGGACGTCCCGCGCCTGCCCGCGCGCCCGATCTGTTGCCATGTCGAGGCGATGGTTCCCGGGTATCCGGCCATCACGCAGACATCGAGTTGGCCAATGTCGATCCCCAACTCGAGCGCGTTTGTCGAAATCACTCCGAGCAAGAATCCCTCTCGTAGCCCACGCTCGATCGAGCGCCGAAGATCGGGCAAGTATCCTCCCCGATAACTCGCGATGCGCTCCTTCATGTTGCCCGAGCCGTGCGTGTTCTCGAAGCGTTCCTTGAGGCGATGCACCAACACCTCGACCGATTGCCTGCTGCGAGCAAAAACGATCGTCCCGAGCTCGCGCTCGATGGTATCGCGCGCCACGCGCGCTGCCGCAGAGAGCGAGCTCTGGCGCCTCATCTGCTGTTTGTCTGTGATCGGAGGGTTTAGAAAGCAGACCGTTCGCGGCGAACTCGGCGCGCCGTTTTTATCGATCAGCGCGAACTTCTCTCGACCTGTCAGCATTTGCGCGAGCTCGCCAGGGTTGGCGATCGTGGCGCTCGTGCAAATGAACGTCGGCGATGCTCCATAGTGCGCGGCGACCCGATGCAAACGCCTCAGAACATTCGCCACGTGGCTCCCGAAGACGCCTCGATAGGTGTGCAACTCGTCGAGCACGACGTACTCGAGGTTCTGCCAGAACGCCGCCCACTTCTTGTGGTTTGGCAGGATCGCGGCGTGGAGCATGTCCGGGTTTGTCACGACAAGGCGGCTGTTGCGGCGGATGCGACGGCGAACGTCCGGAGGTGTGTCTCCATCGTAAACCTGTGCTTCCCAGTCCGGCTTTCTCCCAGGCGTGCGCTCGAGGAGGAGGTTGAGCTCCGAGGTTTGATCCTGGCTCAGCGCCTTGGTCGGGAACATGTAGAGGCTGTTGCCTCCCCAATAGAGCGCGTCGATGACGGGGAGGTTGTAGCAGAGGCTCTTGCCGCTGGCTGTCGGCGTGACCACCACGACATCATCACCCGCGAGCGCTTTTTCGACAGCCTGCGCCTGGTGGCTATAGAGCTTGGTGAAGCCGCGCTCTCTCAACATCTGCTGGAGGTTAGGATTGAGCGCTTCGGGGAAGTCACCATAGATCGCCTGCTTGGGAGGGATCTCGTGCATCGCTGTGAAGTGCTTGCCGAGCCCTCGTCCTCGACGCCACCCCGAAAGCAACGTC